>QIHL01000077.1 GCA_003230965.1 Candidatus Magasanikiibacteriota bacterium
GGCTTGGCATATTGGATCAGTAGACACAAATGGAGATGATGTATTATTTAGTAGTATTACTGGTGACTATATAGAGATACGAAGTTTTTCAAAACCAACAGCTGAGTCTTTTGTTACTTGGTTTTCCACACATGCATCTGATCAACTTTTTTCTGATCTTAAACAAGAAACAAATCGTTTTCAACAAAAATTATGGATAAGAAAAGATTATTTGGTTGCGTATATTGTCAAGTCAACGAGGGTTTACGTCATGGTCTATCATGCAGCGCCAGACGCAACAGTTATTCCATTTCGTCATGTGATGGAAATGATGGAAGAGAGTTTTCGTATTTCTGACTCTGGTGTGTTGCCACCACAACAAATTTTGCCAAAACCATTACAGCCAAGTACGACAACGTCAGTAACAACAAGTACGCAAACAACAACAACAGATATACAAACAACAACGACTGTTTCATCTTCAAAATTATAAGTTGTGTGTCTTGTATTGTTTTTCAAACAGTGAAAAGGGTTGGCATATCTAAGATTGTACTTTCGCAATTGGTAGATGATATTTTGAAACAAACAAAACAACAGCATGCAGAGATAAGCATACATTTGATTGCTGATACATATATGAAACGGCTGAATAAAATGTATGGTGGAAGACATGGAACAACGGACGTCCTTACATTCGTTGCACAAGAAGGTTTTACCATTGCAAATCATTTTGAAGATCTTGGTGATATTTTTGTCAGTATTCCTCAAATACGACGGCAAGCAAAATTGTTCAATCTTTCATTTCGAGAAGAATTATACCGCATGATTATTCATGGGGTATTGCACGCTGAAGGATATGATCATAAAAAGAAACAAGATGCAAAAATCATGTTTTTACTTCAGGAGCGTCTTTTGAAACAACATATCATGCATTCACATCCATTTGTATGAATTACAAACAATTTTTTCATAGTATGACGTATGCTACACGTGGTATTATATACGTGTGGCAGCATGAACAGAATTTTCGTATTCAATGTTTGGTTGGGATTTTTGTCTTTGCATTGATATTTGTATTTCAACTCAGACGTAGTGAGATGATTGTTGTTCTCTTGCTGATATTGCTTGTTTTGTTACTTGAATTACTTAATAGTGCAGTTGAAAAACTAGCTGATGTCTTGAAGCCACGTCTTTCTGAACAGATAGAGATTACAAAAGATATTATGGCAGCGACTGTTCTCTTGAGTTCTGTTGGGTCATTTATTATTGGACTCATTATTTTTTTACCTCATATAGTTGAAGTCTTTAGTCAACATTGATATACTAAAGTTCAGTATACGCGTATTTTTTTCGTTATTTTTTTATGGCATCCAAACGAAGACAACAAGATATTATTGTCGGACTGGACATTGGATCTACAGCTATTCGTGTTGCAGTTGGGCAATGTACTGCAGACACACGAAGTCCATTGCAAATTATTGCTGCTGTTGAAACTCCATCAGAAGGGATTCATAGAGGTGATATCGTGAGTATTGATGAAACTGTTTCTTCTATTTCTCAATCTGTAGAGAAAGCGGAACGACTAATGGGAGTGCCTATTGAACATGTTTGGGTAGGTATTACTGGTACATATATTGCATCTCAGGAAAACCGAGGTGTTGTTGCTGTTGCAAAGTCTGATGGAGAAATTGCATCAGACGATGTACAGCGTGCTATGGATGCTGCACGTATGATTGCTCCACCTTTGAATCATGATGTCCTTCATGTTTTACCTCGTCGTTTTACAGTTGATGGACAAACTGGAATTAAAGATCCTGTAGGAATGACAGGAGCACGGCTGGAAGTTGATGCACGTATTATGTATGGTCTATCATCACACATTAAAAATATAACAAAAGTAGTGTATCGGACTGGTGTTGATATAGATGACGTAGTTTTATCAATTCTTGCGACAGGCGATGTTGTTACAACTAACAGACAAAAAGAGGTTGGCGTTGCAGTTGTTGATATTGGTGGCTCTACAACCAGTATAATTGTATACGAAGATGGTGACGTTCTTCATACCAGTGTACTTCCTGTAGGTTCAGAACATATTACGAACGATATTGCTATAGGGTTGCGTACATTGATAGATACAGCAGAATTTGCGAAACTTGAATATGGTAATTGTATACCAGCGTGTATATCAAAAAAAGAAATGATTGATCCAGCAACAATAGGAGCAGAAGGAGAAGATATTATATCATTGCGTTATTTGAGTGAAATTATAGAGGCACGTGTAAGTGAAATGCTAGAAAAAATTCAAAAGGAAATTGCGAGTGTTGGCAAGGCTGGATTACTTCCTGCTGGAGTTATTTTTACTGGTGGTGGATCAAAAATTGGTGGTTTAATTGATTTGGCAAAAGAAGTACTTCACCTGCCTGCATCAATTGGTTATCCTCTCAATGTGCATGGGATGAGTGATAGTATTCGTGATATTGCGTTTAGTGGAAGTATTGGTTTGGTACAATGGGGTTCTCAGGTAAATACTGTTAGAAGTAAAAACAGAGGTAAATCACGTTTTACAAGTAGTTCAAAGGTATTGAATAAACTTCAAAATGTTTGGAAAACACTCATTCCATAGAGTGTAGAATATCTAAGATAGACAAAATTTTTTAACATCTGGCTGTTGCTAGATTTTTGTTTTTTGAGTTATGCACATCTTTGAACACTAATTTGTGCTTGACACAGTTGTGTTTACTTTTTACACTATAGGAAAGAAGATACTATATATATAAAAATTATTTTAGAACACTATTGGTGTTCATTTCTCATCTATTTAGATTATTACTCCTATGCCACAAGTAAAACCAGAGTTGGAAACATTTGCAAAAATTACTGTTGTCGGCGTTGGCGGGTCGGGTGGTGCTGCCGTGGACAGAATGGTAAAAACTGGTATTCGCGGTGTTGAGTTTATGGCGATGAATACTGATGTGCAAGCATTGCATCACAATAGTGCTGCGCGCAAATTGCATATTGGAAAAACAATAACGCGTGGTTTGGGTGCTGGTATGGATCCTGAAATGGGAAAGCGGAGTGCAGAAGAAGCTCAGAATGAAATTCGTGAAGCACTGAAAGGAAGCGACATGGTCTTTATCACTTGTGGTCTTGGTGGAGGAACTGGATCTGGTGCAAGTCCTGTTATTGCAGAGATTGCGCGCGAGATGGGTGCATTGACAGTTGCTGTCGTGACGAAGCCATTTTCATTTGAAGGCCCACAACGCATGGCGATTACAGATCAAGCTTACGAGATATTGAGTACAAATGTTGACACAATTATTACTATTCCGAATGATCGTGTTCTGCAGATTATTGATAAAAAAACGTCATTACTTGATGCATTTAAGGTTGTTGATGATGTGTTGCGTCAAGGTGTTCAGGGTATTTCTGAGTTGATTACTGTTCCGGGATTGATTAACGTTGATTTTGCAGATGTGAAAGCAATTATGCAAAGTACAGGATCAGCACTTATGGGAATTGGAACTAGCACAGGAGAAAATCGTGCTGTTGATGCAGCGCAATCTGCTATTTCAAGTCCTTTGCTTGAAATTTCTATTGATGGTGCCCGTGGAATTCTCTTTACAGTGACTGGTGGTCCAACATTAGGAATGCAAGAAGTGGCTGAGGCGGCAAAGATAGTTACTAGTTCTGCGGATGAGGACGTTCGCGTTATATTTGGTGCAGTGATTGATGAAAAAATGGGCGAAGACGTACGTGTAACAGTAATTGCAACAGGATTTGAAGACGAGCGTAAACCAATGACCTATACACCACCAAAAGAAGAAGAACATGCACCCATGTTTAGTACACAAAAACGAAAAAATACATTTACTGCTTCTTCATTTTTTACAAAGAAACATACTGCGAATACTCCTTCATACAACGAGATTGATGACGACATTCTGGATACACACACAGAGTCACCTCAACCATTTGTAAAAAAAACAGTTGGGAATTCTTTTACAAAACCGATGGAAACACCCAAGACAAATCAACAGGATGATGATGAAGAAGATCTTGAAATACCAGCGTTTATTCGCAAGAAAATGGGAATGTAGATGAAGGCATACTAGGTCTGGCTTTGAGTACCTGAAAAGTAATACATATTTTTTGCAAACAGCAAAACTCTCGTTATCTATGTAATGAGAGTTTTTGTTTAGAAAATTATGTGTTATACTATTGGTGTTCATTAGTATTAAATTCCGTGTTGTGTATTGTCCAATTTGTCAATCAAAAGATACCAGAGTAATTGATTCTCGCGTTGCATCTGATGGAATGGCTATTAGACGCAGACGAGAATGTATTGAATGTAATTATAGATTTTCTACTATTGAAGGCGTGGAATTATTAGATATTGTTGTAGTCAAAAATGATAGTCGTCGTGAATCATATTCTCATGAAAAATTAAGACAAGGTATTATTCATTCGCTCATCAAACGTCCTTTTACACAGGAAGCATTTGATAAATTAATTTATGCGATTGAACGAGATATTCAAAAATTAAAGAAACGTGAAATTACCAGTAAAGAACTGGGAGAATTTGTAATGAAATATCTGAGACGTTTTGATAAAGTTGCTTATATTCGGTTTGCATCTATTTATCGTGCCTTTGAAGATGTCAATACATTCCAACATGAAATTCGGTCACTGGAAAATAACAAGCATGATGGAAAATCAAAAAAGAAGATATAATTTATGTATGCTACAAACACATTCAAAAAAACCAAAACCAAATATAGAAAAACCTGAACCAGTATCTTCGGATGATTTATCTATTCTTGTAAAGAAAAATATTGAGTGGTCAGAGGTTATTTTTGAACAAAATAAAAAGATTAAAAATAGATTAACCATGATGGTTATAGGAGATTATCTGAAGCTATTTTTGATAATTGCACCAATTATTTTTGCAATCATTTATTTACCACCACTTATTCAAAGTGTTGCTAAACAGTATGGTGGTATACTCGGTGGGAATGTATCTGGTAGCAGTATGAATGTACAAAAAATTTTAGATCAGTTGAATAAACAAGGTGTGATACATAAATAAATAGAGTTATTATTATGAAAAAACGAACAAAAATTGTGTGCACGTTAGGACCTGCTTCAGAGTCTATTGATACAATTGAGCAGATGGTTCATGCAGGTATGAATATAGCTCGGTTAAATTTTTCTCATGGTACTCATAAAAATCATAAACTACTCATGGAGCGTATTCATTTTGTTGAAAAGAAAACAAAAGAACCTATTGCAATTTTACAAGATATTCAAGGACCAAAAATTCGTGTAGGAATTTTACCAAAAAATGGAATAGTTTTGAAAGTTGGTAAAATAGTTTCATTTGATACTGTAGCAGAAGGATACAGAGATGGAATTATACCGATTGATTATCCAACCCTGCATAAATATGTAAAAAAAGATGAAAGATTATTCCTAGACGACGGACATATTGAAACAAAGATAGTTCATGTCGCTGATTCTCGCATTGATGTAGAAGTTATTGTTGAGGGCATTCTTACTTCGCACAAAGGTATTAATATTCCAGATTCAATTCTTACAGTTGATGCAGTAACAAAAAAAGATAAAGAGGATATTTATTTTGGTGTAAAGCATAATGTTGATATTATTGCACTTTCATTTGTAACAAGTGCAAAAGATATTTTGGATCTTCGTTATGTTATTGGACAATATGAACAAGAATTAGGAATTATATCTAAACAATCAATTCAGATTATTGCAAAAATTGAACGCAATACTGCTGTAAAAAATATTAAAGAAATTATTGATGTGGCAGATGGAATTATGGTTGCGCGTGGTGATTTAGGAATTGAAATGCCAGCGCAAGAAGTTCCACTGATTCAGAAAAAATTGATTGATTTGTGTATGGTGGCAGCCAAACCGGTAATTGTCGCAACTCAAATGTTAGACTCAATGCAACAAAATCTGAGACCAAGTCGTGCAGAAGTGTCTGATGTAGCAAATGCGGTAATTGATCATACTGATGCCGTCATGTTGTCAAATGAAACAGCGATTGGGAAGTATCCAGTGGAATCAGTAAAAATGATGAGTACAATAATTGAGGAAACAGAAAAGTCAAATTATGATAATTTATCTGTACCAAAATTACACAAAACTAAAATTGATCAAGAGACTGATAACATCATGAGTGAAATGTCACGACTCTTATCCGAACAAATTCATGCAAAATGTATTTTGGTAGCATCGCTTTCTGGAGAGACTGGCAGACTTATTAGTCGTTATCGTCCTGAGCTTTCAATTGTTGTAGCTACACATACAGATCGTGCGATGCATCAATTAAATTTATCATGGGGTGTTGTACCATTTATTTTGAAGCCATATAGGACGATTGAAGAATTTATTGATAGATCTATCCTTCATCTAAAAAAACATCATGAAGTAAAAAAGGGAGATAAATTTATTATTGTAGCAAGTGAGCCTGTCGGACATGCTGATCATGTAAATTTATTAGAAGTGCGTGAAGTGCAGTAAGTATCTGAGTTTTGCTGGCTACAAAAAATGTGATATACTTATTATTCTACATTCTTTTTTATAGAATGAGACAGTATGTTTAAAAAAACAAAAAAATTAGTATATACTAGTATTGTTGAAAAGGGAATGAAGCATATTTTATGGTTTCGTGATATTCGGATTACAGATATTTCACTTGTTGGAGGCAAAAATGCATCGCTTGGTGAAATGTATTCGGAATTGAAAGAAAAAGGAGTGCCAGTACCGAATGGTTTTGCTGTGACTGCAAAATTATATCGTGATTTTTTGGTTGCGAATAAATTGAATAAAAAAATAAAAGAAATACTGAAAGGGCTAGATGTCACAGATGTTCAGCAACTTGCTAAAGTTGGGAAGCATCTACGGAGTATGATTTTGCAGGCAAGCTTTTCTGCAGATATGAAAAAAGAAATAAGTTTAGCCTACGAACAATTAAAAAAAGAAGAAAAACAAAAAATATTGGCAGTTGCCGTCAGATCCAGTGCAACAGCAGAAGATTTGCCAGATGCCAGTTTTGCTGGTCAACAAGAAACGTATTTGAATGTTCGTGGGTGTGCAGACGTGCTGATTGCCGTAAAGAAGTGCATTGCATCACTTTTTACTGACCGTGCAATTTCTTATCGTGAAGCGCATGGCTTTGATCATCTGTCAGTTGATTTATCCGTAGGCGTACAGATGATGGTACGATCAGACATTGGTGCAAGTGGTGTGATGTTTACACTTGACACAGAATCTGGATTTCGTGGCGTTGTTTTGATAAATGCTTCCTATGGTCTCGGTGAATATGTGGTCAAAGGCAGAGTCACACCAGACCAGTTTTATGTATTCAAAGATGGCTTGACACGAGGCAAAGATGCGGTAATCAGTCATACGTTAGGATCAAAAAAAGTAAAATTGGTGTATGGCAAGACAACGGCAACAAAGCAAGTACGTGTGAATAGATTATATCGTGAACGTTTTTCCATTACAGACAAGGAAATTTTGCAGTTGGCAAAATGGGGTATGCAAATTGAATCACATTATGGAAAACCACAAGATATTGAATGGGCAAAAGATGGACAAACTGGTAAACTTTATATTGTTCAAGCACGTCCAGAGACTGTAAAATTTCGGGTTAATCATGCAGTAGTGGAACAGTACAAGCTAAAAAATGATGAAAATCCGTTGTTGACAGGCACAGCTGTAGGACAAAAGATTGGAGCAGGGAAAGTGCACATTATTGAAACACCGTCACAGATGAAGCAATTTAAGAAAGGAGAAGTGTTGGTAACACGTATAACAGATCCAGATTGGGAACCGATTATGCGTATTGCCTCAGCGATTGTAACGGAAGAAGGCGGAAAAACTAGCCATGCGGCTATTGTTTCGCGTGAGATTGGTGTACCTTGCGTTGTTGGGGTTCATGATGCACGTAAAAAGCTCAAGAATGGACAACCTATCACTGTCAGTTGTGCACAAGGAGATAATGGCATTATTTACAAAAATATTCTTCCTTTTGAAGTTAAGCGAACTAAAATTTCAGATGTACCAAAGACAAAGACACAAGTTATGATGAATGTGGGCGATCCAGGGCATGCGTTTGGATTGTCATTTTTGCCACATGATGGCATAGGACTGGCACGACTTGAATTCATTTTTACAAATTTTGTTCGTATTCATCCGCTTGCGTTGGTAAATTATGCGAAATTAAAAGATAAAAAAGCAAAGAAACAAATTAGTAAGATGACGAAAGGCTACAAGAAAAAAGAAAATTATTGTATTGATAGATTAGCCGAAGGTATCGCCCGTATTGCAACAGCATCATATCCAAAGAAAGTAATCGTCCGAATGAGTGATTTTAAGACCAACGAATATGCAAAACTTATTGGTGGCGAGGAGTTTGAATTGCATGAATCAAATCCTATGCTCGGTTTTCGTGGGGCAAGTCGGTATTATTCAAAGGAGTACAAGCCTGGTTTTGCATTGGAATGTGCGGCAATTAAAAAAGTCCGTGAAGAATGGGGGCTTGATAATGTGGTTGTCATGATTCCATTTTGTCGTACGCCAGACGAAGGAGAAAAAGTGCTCAAAACCATGGCGGAATTTGGTTTGAAACGTGGAGAGAATAATTTGCAAGTCTATGCGATGTGTGAGATTCCGAGTAATGTTATTTTAGTGGAAGAATTTATGAAGATTTTTGACGGATTTAGCATAGGTTCAAATGATTTGACACAGCTGACTCTCGGGTTGGATCGTGATTCTGCAAAGATTAGTTACATGTATGATGCGAATGATGTGGCAGTGAAACGAATGATTCAACATGTTATTCAAGTGGCGCATAAACGAAAAAAATACATTGGAATTTGTGGTCAAGCTCCAAGTGATTCACCAGAGTTTACTGATTTTTTGGTTAAAGCTGGGATTGATAGTATTTCATTAAATCCTGATTCTGTTGTTGAAACCAGAAAACGTATTGCTTATGTAGAAAAGACAGTCGGTAAAACTGGTAAAAAAACAAATACGAAATTTTTGAGTTTTGTGGTAGTGCTTGGGGTTATTGGTGCTGGTTTGATTGGGCTTGGTGCTGGATGTGCTAGTAATATTACAGGATCAACACCGAATTTGGTATCACAAAATTATATGTCGCCAGCGACTGTTCGTCAACATATGCAGGATAATTTGGAGAGAGAACAAAAAATAACAGATGCAAAACGGACGGCTACACTCAATGAACAAAGTTTTGCGACATTCAAGATTAAGTATCCGATTGATTGGTCTGTAACCAACTGGAATGGTGGCGTAACGTTGACAAATGCTAGTGGTACTGCACATATAAGTATTTATTCAGAGATTGTGGCGCCTTCAATACCAACTACTACGAAAAAAACTACAGTGACTGTTGACGGTTTGCCAGCTGTGCGTTATGATAATATATCAGTTGTTTCCAGTACAGCGACAACAACATTTATTCAGCTATCTGTAAGTCCTACAACAACGCTTGACATTGATAGTAATAGTGCTGATTTGGACGTGATGCTCCAAACTTTTCATTTGACTCATGATAGCGGAGTTATGAATACACGTCCATTGAATCATTGGGACATCCAAGATGGCAGGATTTGTGCTGATATAATTACATACGCAAAACGTGATACGAATGGAACTTGTAAAGCCTTTTCTCGTCCGTGTGATGTTCCAAATAGTTGGACTGTTTGTACTACTTTACATGCAAATTAAATATATAATTTTATGAAAAAGAAAGCGCTTATAACAGGAATTACTGGACAAGATGGATCTTATTTGGCTGAGTTTCTTCTTGAAAAAGGATATGAAGTACATGGCATTATTCGTCGTTCTAGTAGTTTTAATACTGGACGAATTGAACATATTTATAAAGATATTCATGAAAAAGGTTCTAAGTTACGCTTGCATTATGGAGATCTTACTGATGCGAGTAATATAAATCGTTTTATTGCAAAACACAAACCTGATGAGATTTATAATCTTGCGGCTCAAAGTCAAGTTCGTGTGAGTTTTGATTTGCCAGAATATACTGGAAATGTAGTTGGGCTTGGAACTCTGCGTATTCTTGATACTTTGAGAGATTTGGCATTACCTGTAAAGTTTTATCAAGCCAGCTCTTCGGAAATGTTTGGAAAAGTAAAAGAAACTCCGCAAAAAGAAACTACGCCATTTTATCCTAGAAGTCCGTATGCGTGTGCAAAAGTATATGCATATTGGTTGACGGTGAATTATCGTGAATCATATAATATGTTTGCGTGTAATGGAATTTTGTTCAATCATGAATCACCTCGCCGTGGTGGTACATTTGTAACAAAAAAGATTACACATGCGTTGACAAAAATAAAACTTGGTAAACAAGATAAATTATATTTGGGAAATTTAGATTCCAAACGAGATTGGGGATATGCAAAAGAATATGTAGAAGCAATGTGGCTTATGCTCCAACAAGACAAGCCTGAAGATTTTGTCATTGCAACAGGTCAGACACACAGTGTACGTGAGTTTGTTGAGGAAAGTTGTCGTTTTCTTGGTATTGATTTTGAATGGAAAGGAAAAGGAATGGAAGAGGTCGGTATTGATAAAAAAACAGGAAAAATAATTATTGAGATAGATCAACGGTATTTTCGTCCAGCAGAAGTTGATGTGCTTATTGGCGATACAAGTAAAGCAAAAGAAAAATTAGGCTGGGAAGCAAAGGTAAAGTTTGAAAAGTTGGTTGAAATTATGATGAAAGCAGAAAATAAAGAATAATGATTTTATAAAATTTTTAGCTTTACAAACTTGAAGCTACTTATGCAAAAAGATTCAAAAATATATGTTGCAGGACACAGTGGTTTAGTTGGCTCAGCTATTATGCGCCGTTTGTACTCTGATAATTATGCCAATGTTGTAACACAGACACACTCAGAGCTTGATTTGATAAATCAAAAAGAAGTTGAAGAATTTTTTGAAAAAGAAAAACCAGAATATGTAATACTCGCTGCTGCAAAAGTTGGTGGTATTGTTGCAAATAAAACATATCCAGCTGATTTTTTGTATCAAAATTTGCAAATTCAAAATAATATTATTTATCAGTCATACAAGCATAGAGTGAAGAAGCTTTTATTCCTTGGTTCATCTTGTATTTATCCAAAATTATGTCCACAACCAATGAAAGAGGAATATTTATTGAGTGGTAAATTAGAGCCTACTAACGAACCTTATGCAATTGCTAAGATTGCAGGAATTAAAATGTGTCAAAGTTACAATAGGCAATATGGAACCAATTTTATTGCTGTCATGCCAACTAACCTTTATGGACCAGGAGATAATTTTGATTTAGAAAATTCTCATGTTTTGCCTGCGTTAATACGTAAATTTCATGAAGCAAAAATAAATGGTGAAAAAACAGTAACAGCTTGGGGGACAGGCAGTCCTAAACGTGAATTTCTTTATGTAGATGATATGGCGGATGGGTGCGTATTTCTCATAAATAATTTTGATCCAACAAAAAAACAAAATGAAAAAGGGGAGATGTTTGTGAATCTTGGTACGGGTAGTGAGATAAGTATAAAAGAATTGACTGGACTAATAAAAAAAGTGGTAGAATTTGAAGGAGAAATTGTATGGGACAAAAGTAAGCCAGACGGCACACCAAGAAAATTACTTGATATGACCAAGATGCATAGTTTGGGTTGGAAACATAAAATTGAATTGGAAGAGGGAATAAAAATGGTTTATGAGTGGTATAAAAAAATGCGGTTAAATTTATAAAAAAGTAAAAAATATGCTTTATAAAAGAAAAATTCAAGAGAAAATTAATAATTG
>QIHL01000019.1 GCA_003230965.1 Candidatus Magasanikiibacteriota bacterium
AAGAAAAAGTGTAACCTTTGAAAATTATTAATGCTCTTTTTCTTAAACCTCGTATACTTTGTTATCGGATGTAGCAAATATTTTTTTTCTCTTTATTATTATTTTTTTTATTTTTTGTTAGCACCAAAACTTCTTGATTCATAGTTTCGTCATTTTGACTCTCTTTTGCGACAAAATCCTTCCAATCTCCTAGAAAAATATCAAAACCGAAAAATTCAGCGAGTTGTTTTATTTTCTCAGCTGAATGAAAATATTTTGTAGTTTCAGCTCCTTTAATGTATTCAGAGTTTGAATCTCCCGACACTTTAAAAAACTTGACCGTAAATTTATCGCCATCTTTTAACGTGCGAGTTTCGTTATCTGGAAACTGTTCGCCATTATATAAAAAGCGTGCATTGGTTGAATAGCTTTTTAATTCAGGTTTTGTGCTTCCGATCGTGGCGATAAGTTTACCTCCTTGCTTCAATTTTGTGGAGATCAGTCTAAACAATGCTTCTAGATTATCAATATGGTCTATTGTGTATTTCATTATAGCAAGGTCAAGTTTTTTATCTTCAAGACTATTCAGATATTCTAAAATTTCATTTTTAACAAAAGAAATGACTTTACTTCGGTTTTGATATTTTTCGTTGGAAATGTATTTTTTTGCCAGTTCAAGCATATGTGGTGAAATATCCACCCAGTCTATATGAACTGTACCCCTTTTAACGGACACTAAATAAAAACCTACTCTTTAGCAGATAAAAGATGATTCCTGTATTCTACTGGGGTCATCTTTTTTAAATTCCATTGTGGTCTATCATTATTATAATAATCCATATAATTAGTTATGACATCTTTGATTTCTGTAAAGTTTTTACAGGATTTGTATTCTACCTCGTCTTTGAGATGTCCAAAAAATGATTCTATAGGTGAATTATCAATACAATTTCCTTTTCTAGACATTGATTGTACCATATTACGATTCTGTATCATAGTGATATATTGTGGGTTAGTGTAGTGGAATCCTTGATCAGAGTGTATTAACATATCCTTAGTACTGTCATCTAAATTGTCTATGGTATTTAATACCAATTCCATCTGTAGATGGGATTGTATATTCCAGGCTATTATCTCTTTTGTGGTAATATCTTTAACAACAGATAAATAAGCAAAGCGATGATTGAAAGGTATATATGTAATATCAGTACATCCAACTTGGCGAGGCTTATTTTGTTTAAAATTCCTGTTCAGAATATTATCACAAGTTCTATGTTCTAAGGTTTTTTTCATAATCATTTTGTAGGGATTCTTTCTTCTTACTCTGGTTATCAATCCATACTTGTTTTTGATACGAATAATCTTTTTGTGGTTCATTATTATACTTTTCTCTCTCTTAAGTCGCATCTGTATGGTTCTCCAACCATATTTCCCTTTCTTTCTATCAAATATTTCCTTAATTAGTAAGTAATCCTCATAATCATTGTCTGGTGTATTAGTAGTTCTAAGCCATTCATAATACCCACTTCTTGAAACACCCGCTACTACACACAACCTCTTTATCTTTTTGCCAAGTTTTCTGATTATTTGATATTTTTGTTTTGGCCTGAGTTTTACTCCGCTCTTTTGGCCCGGAGCTTGGCTAAAAAATCATTCTCAGCCTTAAGGTATTCTATCTTAGTTTCTAAGTATTCAATTTTTTCTTTGTCTGAATCATATTTAATTTTAGGTCGCCCACCTTTTTTACCACGAGTTTCTTTTAATCCATTTATACCTTTTCTCTTTACTATCTTTCTCCATCTGCCTAGACATTCTTTAGGTTGGACTTTGCCAATTATATTTAAGTCTAATCCTGCTTGTTTAAATATCTCCGAAGAAGTCAATCCTTGTTCGTATAACTTGATAGACATCTCTTTAAAAGATTGAGTGTAAGTGATTGATTTTTCAGTGCATGTCTTCACACTGATATTGGACAGTAATTGCCTTGTTTCTTTTTTGGTGAACATTCTTTTGCTCATATGTTTTAATTTTATTATTACTTAGTAGTTATATTTTACCACATACAAAAAAGTGGACACGGTTTTTTATTTCGTGTCCACTTTTGGGGGTACAGTTCAGATGGAAGTTGGATTATATACTTTACCAATTTTAGCGTCTTGCAACAACACCATCAACACTTGCTAAATAGTCAATATGCTTGACTGCAACCAAGTTCATACTATTAAGACGATTTTCAATTGACTGCATAGAACTACGAGAAGCAACCTCAATGTTTAACTGTCTATTCTCTTGTTGCAAAGAAACAATATCACTACTAAGTTTTTGAATTTTATACCCTTTTGTAGAAATATTATTTATGTTATATATGTATAACATACTAAAAACCAATACAACAACTACAAGACACGTTCTAAAACTTGCAGAAAAAAATAACTTTTGGAGCACAAGACGTTTTTGTCTCATAGTATTAATATTTCGTGCGTATGGACTCATATATCAAGAAAAAAATAGAAATGAATAATTTATATTTTTTCAACAACGCGGAGTTTTGCAGATCGCGAACGAGAATTTTCTTTTGTTTCTTCTTCACTTGGAACTGTTGGCTTTTTCTGTACTAATTTAACTGTTTTACCATCGTATGACTTAAATAAATGTTTTACTATTCTATCTTCAATGGAATGAAATGTGATGACAGCAAGTCGCCCTCCAGTATCTAAAACTTCAATTGCATCGGGAATAGTATTTTCTAGCACCATAAGTTCATCATTCACAGCAATACGCAATGCTTGAAATACTTTTGTAGCTGGATGCAAACCGCCAATCCACGGAATCTCTTTATCTGTTTTTAATTTTTTTCTATATGTTTGTAAAATAATCTCAACCAAATCACCAACAGTTTCAATCACATGATCATTTTGCGTTTCAATAATTGATTGCGCAATTTCTTTTGATAAAGATTCTTCACCATATTTTTGAAAAATCTCTGTCAACTTACTTACTGAAGCTGTATTTACTATCTCTGCTGCAGTACAACGACCGTACAGTGGCATTCCATCTAGTGCAATTGGTGGATTAACAACTACATGTTCACAATTCAATCTAGGGTCATACCGCATATCAAGTGGTTCATCTACATTTTGAAAACTGAAACCTCTCTCTCGTTCTTCAAATTGTGGACTAGACCAACCAAGATCCATAATAATGCCATCCACTGTACCAAATTTTTCTGACTCAACAATCTGTTTTAAATGAACAAAATTTTCTCTTACAAATGTAGTTCTATTCTGATACTGATACAGGTGTTGCTTTGCGCGTAACAATGATTCAGGATCCACATCAATTCCAAGCAATCCGCCGTTTGGTGCTGTTTGTTCAAGGATTTTTTCTGCATGCCCTCCATCTCCGAGTGTACAATCAATAATATTCTTTCCAGATGCAAGATTTAGAGCAATACTTATTTCATTGAGGAGTACTGGGATGTGACGCATACGATTCAATAAACAATGAGCAACTAGCAAAAAACAATGTACTCCCCTATCTTTTATTTATTGCTAATCAATATTTAATTTATACACCAAGTTCACCCATCTGCTCTGCAATAGCATCGCTATTCTTTTCTGCATTTTTACTATATTTTTTCCATTCGGTCTGATTCCATAATTCCAACCGATTATACAAACCTGCTATAATAATTTCCTTTTTCAAATCCGCATAATTTCGCAAATATTCTGGCAACATTACACGACCTTGCTTATCAACAGATATATCCATTGCTCCTGCCAACATGAGACGTGCAAATGCACGTGCATTGGCTTGTGAGAATGGCAATGTGGCAAGTTTATCTGCTAGTTTTTTCCATTCACTTTTGGTATATAGAAACAAGCAGTGGTCAAGACCACGCGTCACAACTGCTCCTTTTGCCAATTCCATACGAAATTTCTTTGGAACTGCGAGACGACCTTTGTCATCCAGATTGTGGGTGTATTCACCTATAAACATAGATTCTTTGAGGTAAAGTAGGAAGACAAGCATTTCCCCCACTTTCCACCACTTAATCCCATTATATACCACTTCTATTACTTGTGCAACCCTTTTACCCCCTTGTTATCCACATGTATAACAAAAAACATCAACTTCTCTAGTTGATATTTTTTATTTAAGATATTTCTAGAGCTTCCGCAGTTTTCGTTGATACGAAATCGCAAAACGATGAGCTTCGTCACGCACACGAATGAGTATTGGCTTTGCACAGGCGACTGCTTTTATAAATGCTTGTCGTGCTTTTGTCTCTTGTGGTACTGTTGACTCAACAAAAAAAATATCATTGTGTTTACGTTCTGTTCCTTTACATATACCAACAACTGGGACATAAATATTCTCTTGTTTCAAAACATGAGCAACACAATTTATCTGTGGCTTTCCGCCATCAATTAAAAATACATCTGGCAGTGACCATTCAAGATGTTTCACTCGTCTAGTCATTACTTCTTTCAGACAATCAACATCACTCTGACCATCAACATTTTTAATTTTGAATTTTCTGTATGCAGATTTGTTTGGTACTCCTTTGATAAAAACAACCATGCTTCCAACTTTCCCTGTAGAACCTAGATTAGAAATATCATAACCTTCAATGCGACCAAATGACTTTATTTTTTTTGCTGGTGTTCTTTTGGAAAAAAAACCTTCGCTGATTAGTGCTACATCCTGAATCAACTCAAGCGAAAAAATTTGATTTCTGATACGTTTTGCTTCTTCATACTGATGCACTTTACTCGCAACTATCATATCTTTTTTCAAATGTATCAGTAATCGCTTCTTATTTCCTCGTAAAAAAAGAACAAGTGGTTGAATAACTTTTTCTTGATACTGTTTTGATGTAATTTCTCCAGTACACACACCCAAGCACTGATTGAGTTGATAATAAAAACATGGCGTGTGGTTCTTTGATAATTTACAAACAGAAAAATGAAATAGCCGACGCAAAATCTGCATTGTCGCTTTGCTGTTCAGTCCTGGATACGGTCCAAATACAAATTTGAAATTTGAAATTTGAAACTTTATATTATCAAACTCATGCTGTCGCACAGTCTTCACTTTTGGATACTCATCTTTTGTAATTACAATATAATTCCAACTCTTATCATCACGCCAAAGAATATTGTATTTGGGTTGTTCTTTTTTGATACAATAACCTTCAAGAATAATCGCTTCAAGGACAGAATCAGTTTCTTTCCATTTGATGTTCACGACTTCATGAATCATATCTTCAATCGGACGGCTTTGCCCTTTACCTTTACTACCACAAAAATATGATTTTACACGATGCTTCAATGATGTTGCCTTACCTACATAAATTAATTCCTTTTGTGTATTATAAAACAAATAAATACCCGAAGTATTTGGTAACGCATTTAGTCGTTTTTGTATTATAGAAATTGGCATACCTACACATTATTTTTTTTCAACATACGGACGTAAATACTGACCTGTATAACTATTCCTCACCAATCCAACTTCTTCTGGTGTTCCAACAGTTACGACTTCCCCACCTTTATCTCCCCCATCAGGACCCAAATCAATAATCCAATCTGCACATTTAATTAAATCCAGATTATGCTCAATTACCATGACAGTATTTCCATGTCCAACAAGTCGTTGTAAAACAACAAGCAATTTTTTTACATCATCATAATGAAGTCCTGTAGTCGGCTCATCAAGCAAATACAATGTTTTTGTTGTATTGCGTTTTGCCAACTCACGTGAAAGTTTAATTCGCTGGGCTTCCCCACCAGACAATGTAGTTGCAGATTGTCCAAGAGTTAAATAATCAAGCCCAACTTGATTCAAAATTTTTAACTTATCATTAATGAATGGAATATCTTCAAAAAATCCTTCTGCTTCTTCAATTGTCATTTCAAGTACATTAAAAATATTTTTACCTTTGTAATAAATTGATAATGTCTCTTTGTTAAACCGTTTGCCTTTACATACATCACATACTACTTTGACACTTGGTAAAAAGTGCATCTCAATCTGTAAAATACCACGCCCTTCACAATTTTCACACCGACCTCCTGGACGATTAAAACTAAAACGACCTTTTTTAAATCCACGAATTTTTGCTTCTGGCGTAATAGCAAAAAGATCACGAATTCCATCGTATGCCTTCGTATAAGTTGCTGGATTACTTCTCGGCGTACGTCCAATTGGACTTTGATCAATTTTTATAATCTTATCAATATATTCAAGTCCTTTAATTTCTCTATATGCACCAACACGCTTTCTCGTATGATTTAGTTTATTTGATACCGCACGATACAAAATATCATTCATGAGTGTTGATTTGCCTGATCCAGACACACCAGTCAAACAAATAAACCGACGAAGCGGAATATCTACATTAATATTTTTCAGATTATTTTCAACTGCACCTTTCAATTTTATTTTTGGTGTGTTATTACCAACTCTACGCCGTTTTTCAGGCAACGGAATACGTTCTTCACCACGCAAATATTTTCCTGTCAGTGATTTCTTTGCATCACCAAATATTTTTGATGAAAACTCCAACTTCTTTCTGTGATCACGTATACCTAAAAGTTCTTCACGAGGTCCAGAAAAAATAACTTGACCGCCATGCTTTCCTGCTCCAGGACCAATATCAACAATCCAATCACTTGCTAAAATTGTATCTTCGTCATGCTCCACAACAATAATTGTGTTTCCAATATCGCAAAGATGTCTCAGTGTTGATACAAGTTGCGCATTATCTTTTTGATGCAAACCTATTGTTGGTTCATCTAGGACATACAATGCTCCAACCAACTGCTGTCCGACCTGACTAGCCAACCTGATACGTTGCGCCTCTCCACCTGATAATGTCCCAGCTTTACGATCCAAACTCACATAATGCAATCCAACATTAAAGAGAAACTGCAAACGATTGTTTACTTCATTCAGAGCAGTACCAACAATTTCTAAATCTTTATGTGGCAACTCTTCAATCAACTTGTCAAAAAATAATTTCGCAGTGCCAATTGGTTGATGCGTAACATCCCAGATATTTTTGTCTAAAATCTTTACGCTCAATGCTGTATCATTTAATCGCTTTCCATTACAGACTGAACAATCATCTTCGCTAAATAATTCTCTCGTACCCAAACCAGTGCAAGCTTCACAATAACCGTATGGACTGTTGAAACTAAAAAGACGTGGTTCTATTTCTGGAAAACTAAATCCATCATTAGGACAAGCATATTTGGTACTATATGTTGCACTCTCTCCGTTGGGATATTCAACAATTACCAAACCGTCTGATAAATCTACAGCTGATTCAATCGCTTCGGCAAGCCTTTCGCTATCTTCTTTTGAAACTTTATTTTCTCCAAATTTCAAAGAAAAAGTATCTACAACAACTTCAATCGTATGTTTAAAATTTTTCTTCAAAATAATCCGATCACGTAAACTCTTCATTTGACCATCCACACGTACTTTCAAAAAACCTGAATTATATAAATCGTAAAGCAACTGATAATACTCACCTTTTCGTCCACGCACCACTGGTGAAAGTAATCGCAAATCGCTAATTTCTTTATGTACAACATGTCTGGATAGTGCATCCACAATTTGTGCCTGCATCTCATCTGTAGTCATCTTTTGAATTTTTGTTCCACAGACTGGACAATATGGAATACCAACGCGCGCATACAAAACACGCAAGTAATCATAAATCTCTGTAATTGTTGCAACTGTTGAACGTGGATTCGCACTATGTGCTTTTTGATCAATTGAAATCGCAGGAGATAATCCCTCAATTTCATCAACATCTGGTTTTTTCATTCCACCAACAAATTGCCGTGCGTAGGCTGACAAACTTTCAATATACCTGCGTTGCCCTTCTGCAAAAATAGTATCAAAAGCAAGACTTGACTTGCCTGATCCAGACAATCCAGTAAATACAATCATATTGTTTCGTGGTAATTCAAGACTGATATTCTTTAAATTATGTTCTCGCGCACCACGAATAATAATTTTATCTTGCATAAAACACAAAATGCCCTAATACAGGGTTTATATAAAGGTTAAACATGAAAAAGAACTGATAGTACTATAGGTCAAAAAAAGAAAACTATCAATAGAAAAAATATCTTATAAACAGTACGCAATTTATAACCAGCACAAACTTTTTTACCCGTCATGCGACCATTCCCAAAAAACGATAGAACTGAACTTTCAAAAGATCGGTGATGAGGAATAATACTAGTGCATATACCCAAACGAATAATGCCAGACCCCAGCCAATCGGTGGCAAAACAATACCGTAGACTACAATAATGGTTGCTATTGACTGCGTAATAATAACCGCGGCAAGTAAAATCTTTGCTGGCTTAATACTCCAAAAATGATGTTTAGTTCGTGCAACAAACACAGTCAATTGACCAGCAACAGAAAGTTTCAAATATATGAACGACTGCAACATCAGTGGACTCAGATGCATTACAACTCGTCCAATATAATAAATTCCAAATGATGAAAATACTCCAACAATACCCAAAAATGTCGCTACTTCCAACAATGTCTTCATATCCCAATGTTCTGGATTGTGTGAAAACTTAACGTGGTCGTACGCAATCGTCATGATTGGCGCGTCATTCAAAATTGCGAGCAATACAATCATGAGTGCTGTAACTGGATAACTTTGAAAAACAAGAATGGATAATGTAATAAAAAGCAAAACACGAATTGTCTCCGCAATACGATAAATTGCATAGTGAGTCATGCGATGAAAAATTTTTCTACTTTCTTCAATCGCATCAATAATTACAGAAATACCAGGCTTTGTAAAAACAATATCAGCAACAGATTTTGCTGCATCTGTTGCGCCGTCAACAGCAATACCAACATCTGCCACTTTGAGTGCTGGTGCATCATTTACCCCATCACCAGTCATTCCTACAATATGATTATGATGTTGAAGCAATTTTACAATACGAAACTTATGTTCAGGAAATACTTCTGCAAAACCATCACTATTTTCAATCATATTTTCTGCTTCAGTATCTGACAGTTTAATAAGTTTTTCAGCGACTACCATATTCTTTCCCAAACCAACTTCTTCTCCTATATCTTCTGCAATCGCAATATGATCGCCAGTAATCATCTTGACAGAGACACCCATGGCACGCGCTTTTGCAATTGTATCTGCAGAATCATCACGTGCTGGATCAAGCAAAGCAAGCATGCCAACAAAATCCCATTTGCCTTTTACAGTTTTTCTAGCTACCCCAAGTGCACGATACCCTTTCTTTGCAAAATCAGTAACAGTTTGAGTAATATCATCTTTAATTTTTCCTTCTGTACCGACTAATTCCAAAATCATTTGTGGAGCACCTTTTGATACATGAAATATCGTTCGTCCTAACTTCACAGTAGATTCTGTTCGTTTTTTAACAGGATCAAATGGAACAAATGCAGTCATTGTATAGGCATTCAACTTTTTTTTGATTACTATATCATCATGTGTATGTTTAAAAATTGCATCGTCAATTGCATCACGATCTTCCTCTTTTGATGCAAGCGTTGCATAAAGCAATACATCTGCCTCTGTATATTTTCCAAAAGGATGACTCTGCCCAACCGTCAATTTATTTTGTGTAATAGTTCCAGTTTTATCAAAACACAATACATCCATGCCTGCCATCTCTTCAATCGCTACCAAACGACTCACAATTGCCTGACGCTTTGATAATTCAATTGCTCCAATTGCCATCGTTACAGATAAAACTGCAGGTAGAGCCGCTGGAATAGCTGCGACAATCAAGACAAGAGAAAAATGCAATGATTCTAGAAGCGGATCATGACGAAAAATAGAAACAAGAAAAATAATTGTAACAAGTGTCACTGCAAAAATAATCAAATAGTTACCAATTTTCATGATAGCTTTTTGAAAGTGACTACTGTTTTTTGTGTCTGTTACAAGTTTAGTTGTTCGTCCAAAAAAAGTATGCTCACCTGTTCCAAACACTATACCTTCCATCTCACCCTGTTTAATTACAGCACCAGAATATACAACATCACCATTACGTTTATCTACAGGAAGTGATTCGCCAGTCAATGCAGCTTCATCCACAGACAAGTACCCATTACCAAATACTTTTACATCGGCTGGAATAATATCACCAAGTTGCATTTGAACCACGTCTCCTGGAACCAAAGACGATGCAGAAAGATCTTTCCATACACCATCGCGTTTCACACGCGTAGACAGCGCAAGTTTTTTTTTCAATAGTTCAATTGCATTATCTGCCTTGTACTCCTGCCAAAATCCAACAACGGCATTAAAAACTAACAATGTTAAAATAATCCAAAAATCATCCCACGAATACATGATGCCAGAAATAATCACTGCTACTTCAATCATCCAAGGAATCGGTCCCCAAAAATAACTCAAAAAATTCAAAAAAGGATTTTTCTTTTTTTCAATCAACTTATTTGGTCCAAATTGTTCAAATCTATTCTTTGCTTCAGTAGAAGATAGACCGTTTGCATCTGTCTCCATTTTCTGTTGAAGTGCTTGAACAGAAAATTTTTTTACTTGATCAACAGAGAGGATAATATTCATAGATTTTTAATCTTTTAAGATAACACAATAAAAAATTATAAGAACGCCACAAATTCTATAG
>QIHL01000027.1 GCA_003230965.1 Candidatus Magasanikiibacteriota bacterium
ATAGCACCATCAGATGCACCACAAACCCACCCATTCCACGGCATCACGCATTTCAAAACTGGTTTTGGTGGATTTCAACAAGATTTGTTACATTGTCAAGATATGCAAGTTTCTTGGAAATACTGGATAAACTGGATTATTGAATCTGTGAGAAGTGTAAAACGTGGATTCCATTATTAAATACTTTGTTTGTGCGAAAAAAAATACTAAATATATACAAAATAAAACGAAAAGTGAAAAAAAAAATACATCGTTCTTCGGCGTACGTACTTTTTCATTCATCTGATGACATATCACATAAAAAGGATTTCTTACTCAAAAAAAGACAACAAAATCCATTCTATAAAACAAATATTCATGGACTAACATTACGAAAAAAAATAGAACTAATATCTCTTTTTTTACTCTGTCTTACTCTACTTGCTGTATTGCTGTATAATCCATTTTTTCGCATTTCACATATTAATATAAACGGAACACAACACATTTCCAATCAAGATATACAAACTACCGTAGAGGGCATACTACACACAAAACGATGGTACATACTACCAGGAGATAGTTACAGCATGATAAATTTACAGGAAATACAACAAATTTTACTTCTGCGGTATCCATTAACATCTGTAACAATTAACAAAGTATTTCCTAACACACTTAACATATCTATCCAAGAACAAATTTCAAAAATTATTTATACGAATGGGAATATATACGCAACTGCAAGCCCAACTGGGGTTGTAGTACAACTTTTGCCTAAAATAAATGGCACTGAATGGCGACTAGTGCCACATACAGTTACATCAACAACTAGCACACCTACAGGCTCTACCACCACAATAAAAATTGTAAATGAAAAAATATATAACCCTAATGTTACTAAATTACACAAAACTTATGGAAATTATCCAATTGTGTACGATAAATATGCAACACAAATTGCTGTCCACAATTCTGTAATGACACAAGGAACAGCACAGACTATTGTTGCATGGTTTGAAGCACTATCAAATATGTCATCACCAAAAATACCATTTGGCTATGTAACTATTAACGATACAATTGGTAATGCTACTATATATACAACTCAAGGTTGGAAAATACGTATAAATTTAACTCAACCTAATATACAAAGTAAAATTTTAGCTTTAAAAACTATTTTGAATCAAGAACAAATAAATATACACAGACTACGATACATTGATCTTCGTTTTTCTAATCGTGTGTATTGGAAATAGAAGTGATGTAGTATTGAATTATATAGCGTCGCACAATATATCTTATACGACGCTATATATGTTATTACTGATACAAATAATTCCCAGGATTAACTGGTATTCCATTTTTTCGCACTTCAAAATGTAAATGTGCTCCAGTTGTAAACGGACCAGAACCAATCATTCCAGGTACAGCACCAGATAAACCAATAATATCGCCTTGAGTAACAAACTGATTCTGTGCAACATAAATATGATGTAAGTGTCCGTATACAGTTGAAATTCCGTTGGCATGAATAATCATAATATATGCATAGCAACTTGCACTACTACAATAGTGTACCTGACCAATATACCCTGTGGCAGCTGCATGAACTGGTGTATTTTCTGGAGTGGCAATATCCCAGCCAGGATGCCCACATGCAGGTGGAACTTCACCTTTTGGACAATATAAGTAGTTGTATGGATACTCTGGATCATGGAAAAAAGTGGTTATAAAATGACTAGAAATCGGCCAAATAAGCTGTGTTGCTCCAGGTGGCAACCGCTTAAGTTTATTCTGTTCTGCTAACTTTTTACGCATTTGATGCTCAGCAGTTCTGATGTCATTATTAATCTGTCTGTAAAGAGCTTTATAGCTTG
Source organism: Candidatus Magasanikiibacteriota bacterium (assembly GCA_003230965.1). Lineage (GTDB taxonomy): Bacteria > Patescibacteriota > Patescibacteriia > Magasanikbacterales > UBA922 > SZUA-124. The sequence continues at coordinate 1,860 of QIHL01000027.1, forward strand.
AAATAAGCGTCTGATATCTTTTTTCTGACGACTGAGTCTGATCTAGAATATCCTGCTTTCCTATACGTTGTTCTTGAAGTTGTTTTTTTTCTTGAATAAATTTTTCTTGCATTTTATTGTATGTCTGTTGTTGTGTCTTAACTTGCTTTTGTTCTGTTTGTAGTTGTTGCATTGCTACGCCCAGTGCCTTTGCTGTCTGTGCAAGATCTTTCTCAACTGTACGAACTCCTTGCATCTGATTATAAAATTGAGAAAATGATGTGTAAGTTGCTAATACTTCCACCATGTTTTTTGATCCATTTTGTTGAATATTTCGCAATAATGCACTAATTAGTTGTTTTTGCTTTGTGATATTTTGTTGCTTTTGCTGAATCTGTAAGCTTAATTGCTGAATCTGTAAGCTTAATGTCGCAATTGTACTACTAGTCAAATTTATTTGTGCCTGATTTTTTGAAATACTTGCATTTAATATAGCAATCTGATTTTTGAGAGATGCAGTTTGTGTTTGTGTTTTTTGTATCTTTTTAGAGTAAGCACTAATCGTATGCTGTATTTGTTCTTGCTTTGTTTTTCTATTATTTATTTTCTGTTGCAATGCTTCAATATCCGTTTGTGTACTTTCAACGGTATCTGCATGTACAAAAAAAGGAGATACTAGATATGAAGCACTAGCAAGAAAAACTATAAATATTATTCCAATAAAAAATAGACGTCTCATGTACTTTAGTATACATTAAAATTTATTTTACAACAAAGAGGCTGCGCTGCGAATTCGTACAATAGTTTTATCTTTCCCTAAAACACCAGCAATTTCAAATGGACCTGGACTATTTTTCTGTCCAGAAAGTGCAACACGAACTGGCCAGAGAACATTACCAATACAAAAATCATTTTCCTGAATCCAAACCATTGTTTTCTCTTTTAATTTCACTTTATTCCACTCCCCTTCTTTAATTGTTTGAAAAAAGATAACTACCTGATTCAGCTTTTCTTTTGCATCATCGCGTGTACTTTTTTTCCATACAAGAAGTTCAGGTTCAATAATAAGCGAAGATGCAAACAAAAAACCGAGAGCCTCCACCAAATCAACTAAAGTAACAGCTCTCCCCTGCTCTAGCTGAACTGCACGTACCAAAAAATCTCGCTCAATAGATTCAGGGTTAACTAAACCATGCTGAATAAAAAATGGTAAAGCGTTATCTACTAATTCCTCAGGATTCATTGCTATAATATACTGTTTATTGTACCAATTCAATTTTTCTCTATTAAATACTGCAGGCGCTTTTGATACTTTTTTAAATGTAAATTCTTTTTCTAACTCTTTTAGTGTAAACATCTCTCGTTCATCTCCAGGATTCCAACCTAAAAAAGAAATAAAATTAATAAGTGCTTCAACAAGATACCCTTTCTCTTTGAAATCTTCCAATGAAATATCGCCATGACGTTTACTCAATTTCTGTCTTTGCTCATTTACCAAAAGTGATAAATGAGCAAAAAATGGTACGTTCCAACCAAATGCTTGATAAAGTGCGATGTGCTTTGGCGTTGAAGAAATCCACTCTTCTCCACGAATAACGTGTGTAATTTTCATCAAATGATCATCCACAACAACGGCAAAATGGTATGTTGGAAAACCATCTGATTTAATCAAAATCTGATCATCAATTTGTTTATTTTCAAAAGAAACCTCTCCACGAACCATATCAACAAAATTTATTGTTCCTTCAGTCGGCATCTTTAAGCGAATAACTGCTGGCTCTCCATGAGCAACACGTTTTTTTGTTTCTTTAAGCGATAAGGATCTACAGTGTCCATCATATCGTGTAGCCTGTTTGTTTGCTTCTTGCGTCTTACGAAGATGATCTAAACGTTCTCTAATACAAAAACAATAATATGCATTATCAGATTCTAGTAGTATTTGAATATATTCTTGATATATTTTAAGACGTTCTGATTGAATATACGGACCACATTCACCTTTCTGAACGAGGTTGCCATCCTTATTTATTTCTATGCCTTCATCAATTTGAATACCACCCCACTCAAGCGAACGAATTATTTGATCAATACTTCCTTCAACCAAACGGTTTCTATCTGTATCCTCTATACGTAAAATAAACTTCCCTTTTTCATGACGTGCAAATAAATAAGCAAACAAGGCTGTTCGCAATGATCCTATATGAAGAAATCCAGTTGGTGAAGGAGCAAAGCGTGTTCGTGTCATAAAGAAATATGATAACAACAAATAGCTGCAGAAATAGCCAAATTAAGTGATTCTGCATTTCCATTTCCTGGTATAGATAGAATACTATCTAATTTTTCACGTGCCTCTTTGCTCAATCCATTGGATTCACTACCAAACAAATATACTGTTTTTGACTGCAACTTGAGTGAATCAAGTGAAGCTCCTTCTGATGATAAACCAATTATAGTGTACCCATCTTTTTTTAATTGTTCAAGTGTATGAACAATTTTTTTACTCTGAAAAATTTTTGTACGAAACATAGAACCCATCGTACTGCGAACGACTTTTTCATTGTACGGATCAACAGATTCTTCTGACAACAAGATATTATATAATCCAAACCAATCTGCTGTACGGATAATAGTTCCAAGATTGCCCGGATCTTTAATTTTCTCTAGGGCAATAATAGGTTTTCCATCTCTAAGATCTTCAAAAATAATATCCAATGTATCTGCAACTGCAAGCACTCCAGAAAATGTTTCTGTTGTTTTAATATCACCAATATCAGTGCGTGCACAAAAAATTACTTGAACATCTTTTTTGTTCGCTTTCTCAATTATATTTTTCATCTGTGGTTCATCGCGACGCTTGCCATCAATCACTATAATATCAACATCTGCACAATCTAGTGCTTCATTCACACACTTTACTCCTTCAATTAAAAACTCACAAAATTCTTCGCGGTATTTTTTTTGATGTAACTTGGAAATATGTTTTTTAATCTTTTCATTTAGCATATAAATTATCTATTTTTGAAAATAAGGAACGGAAATACTATGACTGCTGTCCAAATACGTTTAAATCTTTTCGGTTCTTGAATTAAGCGCCACAACCATTCAAATCCAATTGTACGCAATATCTTTGGTGCACGTTTTGCTGTCCCTGCCAAAAAATCAAATGATCCGCCAACGCCCATGGCAATCTTTACGCTAGGAAACTTTTCCAAATTCTGGTTAATCCATTCTTCCTGCTTCCCATGTCCAAAACCGACAAATAGAATATCTGGTGCAACTGCTTGTATTTTTTGAAAAATTTCATTATTTCCATCAACTTGAATTGGCTGACCAACAGTATACTGAATCTTTGGACCAACATCAATACCTACAATTTTTAATTTTGAAAATTTTTTCTCTAAAGTTTGTTTTGCCAATTTAGGTCCACCAGTTTTACCTGAACCAAGTAAAAAAACTGTTTTATCTTCTTCTGTAGCAATTCTACAAATATCCTCAAGAAAATCAATACCAGATATACGTTCTGGACGCTCTTCTTTTGAACGAAATAGTGAAACTAAACGTATACCAAACCCATCACAAATATTGAGATCTCCACTATTTAGTATATCTTTGAAATGAATATCTCTATGTGCAAGTACCAACATTTCTGGATTTGGTGTATATACAGTACGCTGATAGCTGTCTTGAAGAAATTTTCTAACACGTTCTTTTATATGTTTTCTAGTTTCAATATCAATACGTATACCAAGAAAATACGCTACCATAGTAAACTTTTAGACTAAAATATGCTATAATCATATCATACCTTGACAACAATTGCCAAGATGGCTATAGTATATTATCACTCTTACTACTAGAGTGATAAATTTATCCCTATAATTATTCTATAAATCTTTCATAAATAAATTTACTATGAACCCACAAAATTTTACCCAAAAATCACAAGAGGCTTTACAGAATGCGGCACAAATTGCAAATGAACATGGACAACCAAACGTAGAACCACCGCATCTTTTTTTATCGCTTCTGGAAGAAGATGTTGGAGTTGTCGTAACTGTACTAAAAAAAATCAATGTCAATATTGCTCAAATAAAAGAAAAAACACTTCATTTTATTGATCAGCTTCCTAAACAATTTGGTGCTATTAGTGGTGGCATGGGACAGATAATAATGGGACCAGCTATGATGTACATTGTCCAAAATGCAGGACAAGAATCGCAAAAAATGGGTGATGAATACATTAGTGTTGAACATCTATTACTTGCATTTCTCACAAATAAAAATCCAATTAGTGATATGCTTGCGAGTCAAGGTGCACAATATAATGATGTATTAAAAGCACTTGCTAGTGTACGTGGCAGTCAAAAAGTTGACTCGCCTACTCCAGAATCAAAATATCAAGTACTAGAAAAATACGGATTAAACTATACTGGATTAGCACGTGAAGAAAAACTTGACCCTGTTATTGGACGCGATGATGAAATTCGTCGTGTGATGCAAGTCTTGACACGCAGAACAAAAAATAACCCAGTCTTAATTGGTGAACCAGGAGTTGGAAAAACAGCAATTGTAGAGGGATTAGCTCAACGTATTGTTAATGGTGATGTTCCAGAAAGTCTGAAAGATAAAGAACTGATTGGACTAGATATTGGATCACTCGTCGCTGGAACAAAATTCCGTGGTGAATTTGAAGAACGATTTAAAGCTGTCCTCAAGGAAGTAATTGAATCAAAAGAAAAAATAATTCTCTTCATTGATGAACTCCACACGATTGTTGGCGCTGGTAGTACAGAAGGTGCAGTTGATGCATCAAATATGCTAAAACCAGCACTAGCCCGTGGTGAACTACGAACAATTGGTGCAACAACATTAAAAGAATACCAAAAGTATATTGAAAAAGATGCAGCATTTGAACGTAGATTCCAACCGATTATGGTTCATGAACCAAATCAGGAAGATGCCATCGCCATTTTGCGTGGAATTAAAGAAAAATATGAAATTCACCATGGTGTTCGTATTACAGATCCAGCTGTTGTTGCTGCTGTAAAACTATCAAACCGTTATATTACCGATAGATTTTTACCAGACAAAGCAATTGACTTAATTGATGAGGCTACGTCAGCACTTCGTCTTGAAATAGAATCTATGCCAGATGACCTAGACAAGATGCACCGTAAAATAATAAAAATTGAGATTGAATTGCGCGCATTAAAAAAAGAAAAAGATGAAAAATCAAAAGAGCGTGAGAAAGCACTCAAAGAAGAACTAGCAAATTTAAAAGAAAGCAGCAAAGAATTAGAACTTCGCTGGCAAAATGAAAAAGAAGTTATAACAAAAATTCGTGGTTACAAGAAAGATATAGACAAGATGAAACAACAGGCAGAAATTGAAGAACGTAAAGGCGATTTGCAAAAAGTTGCTGAGATTCGGTATGGAAAAATTCCAACAATTGAAGATGCAATTCAAAAAGAACAGAAGCATCTGATAGATTTGCAAGACAAGCGAGCAATTTTAAAAGAAGAAGTAACTGAGGAGGATATCGCTGGAGTTGTTTCTCGTTGGACTGGCATACCTGTACAGCGAATGCTAGAAAATGAAACAAAAAAACTCGCACATCTGGAAGATGAATTAAATACATGCGTTGTAGGACAGGCAGAAGCAATCACAGCAGTATCAAATGCAATTCGCCGTTCACGTGCAGGTATTGCTGATGAAAATAGACCAATTGGATCATTCATTTTTATGGGACCGACTGGCGTTGGAAAAACCGAATTGGCTCGAGCACTTGCTAAATTCTTATTCAATGACAAAAATGCCTTAATCCGTGTAGACATGACTGAATATATGGAATCTCATGCTACTAGTAAAATGATTGGATCGCCTCCTGGTTATGTTGGGTATGAAGAGGGTGGACAACTTACGGAAATTGTACGTCGTCGTCCATACTCTGTAATTTTGTTTGATGAAATAGAAAAAGCACATCCTGATGTATTCAATATTATGCTACAGATTCTAGATGACGGACATTTAACAGATGCAAAAGGACGAAAAATAAACTTTAAAAATACTGTAATAATCATGACAAGCAATATCGCAAGCGATTTGATAATGAAAATGGGAAAACGCGGTGAATTTGGATTTGGTACAAATAAAGAAGTAAAAAATAAAAAAGCACGAGAAGAATTAATGAAAAAAAAAGTTATGGAATCATTACGCGAACAATTCAAACCAGAATTCCTCAATCGTGTTGATGAAATTATTACATTTCATCCACTAGACCAAAAAGAAATACGAAAAATTGTTGATTTACAATTGATGCGTGTATACGAACGCCTTGTGGAAAAACGTATCACATTACAGCTATCTGATAAAGCAAAAGATTGGCTCGCAAAAAAAGGATATGATCCAAATCTTGGTGCACGTCCGTTAAAACGTGTTATCCAAACTGAACTTCTTAATCCGCTTGCATTACAAATTCTCAATGGCAAAATTTTGGAAAGTACGACAGTTAAAATTGACGTTGACAAAAATAAACTTAAGATTGGATAACAACAAAATAAAAAGACCAACATTTCTGCTGGTCTTTTGATGTTGTTAATGTACTACACTTCTGGAAAAATTTGCTTTCCGTCTATATCATAAAGAGAAATTGCCAACACAGGACAGGATTGCGCTGCAAGCAAAGTAACATCTTCTGTCTCTCCATCTGGATTTGTGATATATACCAAATTTTCTTCATCCATTTGAAACACACCTGGAGCTACGACTACACACGACTGAGCCCCGATACATACTTCACGATCAACTACAATACGACGAATCTTCCCGCCTTTACGAATTCTCTGTGAAATTAAAAAGGGAAGATTTTCTGGAATCTTTACATCAGGAAAAGCCTTTTGTAATTCTTCTACTGGATTCATCTCTGCTTTTGTTTGCATAAATATTATTTATATACCTAACATAATTTTTAGTGCTTCTGGCATCTGCCATAATGGTTCAAAGGTAACTTCTATCTCTACAGTTGTAAATCCAAGATTATTCATCTCATCAATAATCTGTTGTTGCAAAAAAGAACCTGCTGGACAAAATGGAGTTGTATATGTCATGAGAAAAAAAACTTCAGTCTCACTACGTATATCTATATCATAAATTAGCCCCATTGTCCAGATATCACAATTAATATCTGGATCAAAAATAGTCTCCAGAGACTCAATAATATCAGATTTTTCTACCTTCTTTTTTGACATATTTATATTCCTTTATATCCATTTTCTTCAATTTCTTTTGCTAATGTATTATCCCCAGTCTTCACAATCTTTCCATCTATCATAATATGCACTACGTCAGGTACAATATATTCCAAAATACGATTATAATGTGTAATCAATAAAATACCTCTATCTTTATTTGCGACATGATTAATTTCTTCTGCAATAATACGTAATGAGTCAATATCAAGTCCAGAATCAGTTTCATCTAGAATAGTATATAATGGATTTAACACTGTAAGTTGAAGGATCTCCAATCTCTTTTTTTCTCCACCAGAAAAACCAACATTCAAATAGCGACTCAAAAAAGCAGGATCAATATCAAGATTTTTCATTTTTTCTTGCAAAAGTTTATGTACATACATTGGTTTATGCGTTTTTCCTGTAACAGCGTTTAACGCGAGACGCAAGAAATTTGCAACTGTCACCCCTGGAATTTCTGGAGTATATTGCATTGAAAGAAATAGTCCTTTCTGCGCACGCTTGTCAGGAGATAGTACAGTGATATCTTCGCCGTCAAGTAAAATTTTTCCGTCAGTGATATTATATGCTGGATGTCCAGCAATTGTATTTGCAAGTGTACTCTTGCCAGAACCATTTGGACCCATAATCGCAATAATTTTTCCAAGTTCAATCTGCAAATTGATACCATGAATTATTTCTTTATCGCCTACAGATACATGAAGATTTTGAATATCTAACATAGAATTGAATTATAAATTATTTGCCACAGCTTTTTGTAAAATAATCCAACCAAGCGTCGCACATTTTTCTCTGGTATGGGATATTGGAACATTGAGCAATGCTATAGCTTCTTCTTTTTTCATAGTATTGATCTCATCAACCAACATACCTTTTACTTTATCCGTCAGCAATGATATAGATGCCTGTGATATTGCACACCCAACCCCCATGTGTTTGATTTCAACAATACGCCTATCTTTATCTAAACGAATAGTTATTTCAATTTTGTCACCACACGTCTGATTTGTACCACTTGCATGTAAATCACATGGATCCAGTTTTCCTTTATTGAGTGGATTACGATAAAAATCTAGTATATATTGTTTGTAAAGTTGATCATCCATAGTATATAAAAATTTTCTTTGTCTCTTTAATTACTTCAATCACTCTATCAATATCTTCTATAGAATTATATAGACCAAATGACAAACGAACTGTTCCAGAAATGTTAAGCTGCGTCATGAGTGGCATCGCACAATGATGTCCGGCACGTACGGCAACCTGATGACGAGAAAAAATTTCTGCGACATCGTGAGCATGAATACCATCGATCACAAATGAAAGTATACCACATTGTTTATCTATATCTGCTGGACCAATAATCTGTACTTGATCAATCAATTTTTTTAGTGCGTACGCAAATAAATCAATTTCATATTTTTTAATTTTTTTCCAAGAAAATTGTTGCATATAATCAATGGCAACTCCAAGTCCAATCATTTCTG
>QIHL01000057.1 GCA_003230965.1 Candidatus Magasanikiibacteriota bacterium
TAACACCCACAATTAGAGGATTACATCCAGTGGAAAATCCGTTTCCATATATTGCAACTACAAATTTATATACAAACTTAGGTTTCGTCTCCGTCCCTCGGGATTATCGTCAATCTTATTTTGGAGAGCTAAAGAATCTGATTTTTTCTGGGCGTTATCTCAATGCAACACAAGTGAAACAAATGTACGACAAAATCAAACCTGTCTCATTAAGTATTGCACCACAAGCTCCAGTATCTGCAAGTTTATCAGGACAGAGTACTCCATTAGGTGCACTCTATCTTGCGTATTACAGCAACAAAGAAAATGATATAGCAAAAATTTTGCATCTTGCCGGAACTGGACAGACTACGTACACTGTTGCTGCAGATAGCTCTGGTAGTTGGTCATATTCATTTTCAAATATGACTGTTGGTACGTATGACGTAAGTGTCCTTGCTCAGGATCCTGCTGGTAACCAATCTGCTCCAGCTACCACTCAGCTTGTGGTTGGTGGTGGCACAAAGTCAAATACAAACTTAAACCCAACTTTGTTGACAGTTAATCCAATTATAGTTTCACCAAAATCTACTGGGGTCAGTCCATATAACGTAACGTTTTCAATAAATGCATCTGGAGGTAATGGCATTTTGTATTATTCGTGGAATTGTGGCTATCCAAATAATTCAAGTTATAGTAATCCTTCTCCAACACAAAATACATTTTCGTGTACGTATGATCTCAATAAAATAGCTGGTGCACCGAGCTCTTGGTCGTATACTGCTAGTGTAAAAGTGTCTGATAGTGGATCACCAGTACAGTCAGCAAGTCAATCAGCTACTATTATTGTTTTTCAACCTGACACTTGCAGTACAATCAATTTATCTGCATGTGTTAGTTTGCCTCAATGCGGTAGCATTGGTGGACATTGGTGGAATGATAACACGTGCCATCTTACAAAACAGATTGTATGTGATTCATCGCATTTAAGTCTTTGTACTACAGACACTAGCTGTACTGGGGCATATGGCTATTGGTACAACAACATTTGTAACGCCATCGCACAAAAAACGCAACCAAAATGTCAAGGAGCAAATTGTCCGCCACCAAAACCAAAACCAAAACCAAAACCAAAACCACCATGTACCGGAGATAAGTGCAATAATCCGGTATCTCAGTCTAATCCAAAATCTCAATCTCAATCTCAGCCTATAGGTATTAGTGATATTGTTGACAAGATTTTCAGCGGAGGATATTCATCTGGTACAACTACTCCAATTAATATCGGCAAAACTCTTCCTTTCTTAAAAATCACCAGTACTACTCCACATATTGTTAAACTTGTTTTGAATTCTGTGAGCAGTACTATTGCTGCCGTAGTAAATGCAACTGTTGTTGTTACAAAAGCAATTACTCAAAGTGCAAAAATTGTTCAGCAAGTTGCCAAGAGTCCGCAGGTTCAAATTGCAAATAAAGAAATCGTAGCACCTGTCGTTATAACTGCTGCAGTTGCAAATGTGGCTGTAGGTTTTCAACTTCCACAGATATTCCTCTTCCTACGCTATCTATTTATGCAACCACTCTTGCTTTTGCGTCGTCGCAAACAGAAGAAGTGGGGAGTTGTGTATGATGCTTTCAGTAAAAAGCCTATTGGTCTTGCTGTCATTCGTATTTTCAATGCCATAACTGGTAAATTGGTCAGAACGCAAGTAACGGATAGTCAAGGTCGCTATTTTATCATCCTTAAACCTGGAACTTATCGGATTGAAGTAAACAAAGATCAATATAGCCATGGTAGTGAATTACTTGCACATATGAATGAGGATAGAAAGTATGCCAATCTATATCATATTGGGCATACATTTCGTGTTCCAGCAAACCGTGCTGAAATTAATTACAATATTCCAATTGATCCGAAAGTACATGATAAACCAGCAAAACAATTGATAAAAGAATATGGACGAGATGCAATCCAGACAGCATTAAGTACCGTTGGGCTTGTAGTTACCAGTATTTCCTTTGTTGTTTCTCCAACTCCGTTGATTGGTACGTTTTTGGCTATCCATGTAACCTCATTTACCTTTTTTCATTTTCTTGGACACAAGAAAATTGGTACAGTTGGTATTGTTAGAGATATGACGACTAGAAAACATCTTTCAAATGTTGTAGTGCGAATATTCAATTCTACGTATAACCGTATTGTTGAAAGCACCGTGACTGACAGTAGAGGTCGCTATGCTATTTTGGTTGGTCCAAGTACATACTATGCAACTTATGAAAAACAAGGATACCAAACTGCACAAAGTCCAACTATTGATTTGTCTAGTCCAAAGACAGCTGGATTAGGTGGAATAATTGCTAGAGATGAAAATTTGAAAAAGGTAACTATGCCAGTAGGCAAATCGTCTGGAAAGACTACAAAGAAAAACTCGTTATCTGTTGATTCACCGAAAGTTATTTGATTTTTTATATATGAGAGATAAAAATATACTATACACTCTTAATATTCTTCAGCGTTTTTATCGCGATATTCGTCCTTTTTTACCTGTGTCTATGCGCGAAGATATTGATAGGCAACTTCAGGAATTGGATAAAGATGATAAAATAACACTCAAAGTGTTAGAGCATAAAATGAGTGAAATTGGAAAATTACTTTATCCGTATAGAAAAGCATCACGTGAATTTTATGATGCATATCGGTATGAGTTGGGTGAACAGCTTTTTGAATCACATGTGCCAAAACATTTACAAAAACACTATAAACTTTTTCTTGTACACGGTGGAACACACGAAGATATTTTTACTGGTCATGCTGTTCATTTTTTTACCCCAGAGGAACGAACAGATTTTATACAGGTAGCAATTGATGTTGACCATGCACTGAAAGCGCATACTATACAGGCAGTCCAGAGTACACACAAAAAATCATTTGATGTGCGAGTTGCAGCATTGCAACGTGATGTAGAGGTAATGCAACATGAAATTCAAGAATTGTATAATTTAGCAGACAATACAAATGAGCCATATCAGGCACACATTCGTGCTACAGCAGAAGGTATTGAGCATGGTTTTGCTTTTTTGGGTCCGTCACCGCATGTTGGGTACGTAGCGCAACTTGTAGAAGAATATCGCGAACGCTCCAAAGAGATATAAAAGATATAAAATGAAGATGTCATTCTATATTATGTATAGAGTGTAGGTTGAATGTCTGAATGGCTCTGTATCAATCGTTGTAACTTTGATTTTGTCAGAAGTCCATGTTGAGCGCCAAATTGTTGAATTGCTCCGCCTGCATTTGCTGTTCCCCATTTCATAGCTTCTGGTAGTGATTTGTTTTGTACAATTGCTGACAAAAAACCGCTAGCATACGCATCACCAGCACCAGTTTTTGCTTTGGGTTTTATTGGATAGGTCAACATTTTCCAGATGTGTGAACCATCAGAAGCATACGATCCATTTTCTCCATCCGTAACTACAATTTGTTTAACACCACGCTGGTGCAATGCGTAAATAGTTTTTTTTAACAATTGTTTTTGTTTTTTACTAACCAATAGTTCAGCTTCTTCTTTATTTACAAAAAGTAAATCTGTGTAGTTAAGCATCTTGCGTACAGTATCTAGTCCGTAACGAAGTTGGTAAGAACCCGGATTCATTGCAATATGGCTGTCTATTTTTTTTATTTGTGCTATCAATTTTGTCTGGAGTTTTGCAAAAGATTTACCCAAGGAACTATAATAAATCCAGTGTGTTGATGGGAGTTTCGGCAGGCGATAAGATCGTTCAACTTGTGAACTTAGGATAGTTCGTTCACTTTCGTAATTCAAAATAATACCATAGCGTGTATTTTTACCAGGCAATAAACGGACAAGGTTTGTTTGCACGTTTGCACGTTTGAGTTCTGCCAAAATGACTTGACCATTCATGTCATCACCAAGTTCAGTTATGATGCTAGATGAAAGTCCAAGTTTGCGGATTCCTACTGCCACATTCGCTGCATTACCACCAACTGATTGAGCAGTATGTTCAATAGAAATTTTGTCAGCGTAGTTGAGGCAGAGTAGTTTTTTGTGGTGTATGATATTGCAATGTGCTTCGTCTTCCTCTAGGATTATGAAAGTGTCAAGCGTTGCGTCACCAATAGTGAGAACATCAAGCATAGGTTATTAGTGGTTATCTGTTTTTGTTTCATTATCGTCATTATTTTTTGGTTTTGTTTTTTTCTCATCGCCCAAACCGCCATAATGTTCTATTGAGTGTCGTAAATCCATTGGTAAATGTTTATGCATACCTAGGTATATTTCTACAAATTCTATAAGTGCTGCGATACTTATGCCACCCATAGCAATCAAAAATATCATGTTTTGTATGAAATATGCATACACGAACAACCCACCAGCACCAAGCAGGCGAATGAGATCGCGTCTATTTTCTGCTTCTACGAATTGGGAATAAATCAACAACACTGCACCGAGTATACCAAAAAGATACATATACCATTGACCAGTACATGTAGGAAAGATATTGAAACACCAATCAAGAGACATAGAATCGTAGATTTAGATTAAGTTTGAGGGGATTTTTTCTTTGGTTTTTTGTGAACGAGAATTTCGTGTGCGTAAATGCTGGAAATAATAAAAACAATCTGTAATGTAATAAAGATGGTATCACGCAAATATATGCTGTATACCAATAGCAAAATACCGCCGATAGCAAACCATGTATCTTTACGTTCTTCTTTATGTACAAAAATACCATAGGTTATAACAAGCAGTCCTACAGCGCCGAAAAGTTTTGCTATGAAAGCGGGAATCATACCTCAATAATTATTGATTAAAGAAAAATATACTTTTTAATTAGTATGTAATCTCTCTGGATGTTATATATTATAAGTATAGCATGGACATGTTTTGCTTTCCACTTTTGTTAAGTGAACAAAAGAATATTTAGCAGATAGCTCTTTTTTTGTATATTACTCTTTAGATTTCCAGCGATTGATATAATCAATAGCAGAAAGTGCTGCCGTAATACCTTGTCCTGTTGCAATACCGATTTGTTTATATGCAATGTTGGTTACATCACCAGCAGCGAATACGCCAGTACAACTAGTCGTACATTTTGCGTCTACAATAATTTCTCCTGGAGGATTTTTTTCAGTACACACGACAAATTTTGAATTTGGAATCATACCAATATGTATCATCACACCCTGAACATCAATTTGTTTTGATTCGCTATCTTGTTCATATTTTAATCCTTCCACTTTGTCCGTGCCAAGAATTTCTGTTGTGTTGGCGCTATAGATAATTTCAATATTTTTTAATTCTTTAATTTTTTCAATTAGAATGTCTTCTCCTTTTGGAAATCCACTATGCTTATTTTCTGGATATTTTGTTACAAGATAAACTTTTTTTGCAATGCCACCCATCATCAACGCGCTCTCTAGTGCTGCGTTTCCAGCACCAATTGTTGCTGTTATTTTTTCTTTGAATAGCGGACCATCGCATACTGTACAATACGTAACACCTTTGTGATCCAATTTATCTTCGCCAAGGATAGACAGTCGTCTGGGATGTATGCCACTTGCAACAATTACACTTTTCGTTCTGTATAATTTTGTTTCCTCAGAAGCATTTTTTATTTTTACAATATGAATGTTGGTTTCCTGTTTGATTTCTGTAACTTCAAAGCCTTCATCAAATTGTACGTCGTATGACTTTGCATGTTTGTAAAAGTTTTGTGCAAGTTCATATCCATTTGTGTGAATTATGCCAGGCCAATTTTCTACTTCGCCAGAAAGTGCTACTTCGCCACCAATATCTTTTGCAACGACAATAAAGTTGAGATTGCGTCTGGCTGCATAGACTGCTGCTGCACATCCTGCTGCTGCTGCTCCGATGATCACGAGATCAAGTAATTCATCTTGTTTTGATTCCATAGATATTTATTAAAAGTGTTGTATCATTGTAACAAGTCAATTTTTTTGCGTCAACCTGTTGATACGTGCACGCATAGCGACGACGTTGTCACTTGGTTTTTCTTCAGTATGAAAGATAGCACTGCCAGGAGTTACAGCATCTACACCAGACATAACAATTTCTGGTAGTGTTTCTTTATGAACTCCGCCATCTAGTTCAACAAAGAGGTTGGGGTAGGTTTGTTTGATAGTCTTAATTTTTTTAAGTACTGTTGGAGTAAACTGTTCGCATTGAGCTCCAGGTACCACCCCCATGCACATGACTGCGTCAATTTCTTCGGCAAAGTTTTTTAGCACATCAGATGGTGTGTTTAGGTTCAGAACCACACCAGTATTCCAACCATACGAATAAATTTGCACGAGAATATCTGCAATGTGTTCTGGATCAGATTCATAATGTGCAAAAACTCGTTTGACTTGGTCTACTGCTTCCCATTGTCGTGCGACTTCAAGTGGATTTTTTACCATCAAATGCAATTCACAATCAATTTGTAATTCTTCGGCAATTACTTCTGGATCTGCCCAAGTAGTGTGTGAAACAAAAACTCCATCCGCAACATCTATATGAATCATGGAAACGGTTTTATCAACGGATCTAATACAACGCAAGAATTCTTTTTCGTCAGAAGCAAGGATTGATGGGATTATTTGCATAGTGTATATTGCGAATGATTCATCGGTTGGTAGGTAGCATGGTAATTTTGTTGTATGAGTAACATGGCTAGACTAGCGAAATTGTTCTACAGTCTTTTAGCTATTCGCAATAGCTTGTATATTTTAATTTTCAATTTTCGCATCAAGTTTTGCTACCTCTTTTAATCTTCGTTTATGGCGTGTAGCATGACTAAAGTCTGTTTCAAGCCATTTTCTGACAATCGCCATGGCGTGTTCTTCAGTGACATGTTCTGCTGCCAGAGAAAGTACATTGGTATTGTCATCTGTCATCATACTTTCTGCCACAGCGATATTGTAACCAATACCACAGCGGATGCCTTTAATTTTATTTGCAACCATATTGACGCCGATTCCATTTCTACAAATTACAATTCCACGTCCATTTGTCTTTATAACTTTTTCTGCTAGAGAAATAACATATTTTGGATAGTCATCTGTAGGATTGTATTCAAACGAACCAACATCTTCAATCTCAATATTTAATTCATTTTGAAAAAACCGAAGTAGTCTACGTTTGAGTTGGTATCCACCATGGTCTGATGCGATATAGAGAGAGTTATTGTACATATTTATCAGATAAAGATATTACATGATAAGATTTATATATTCGTACACGTTTATAATTCAATTATTTATTTTTGTAACTGTATTTATTTTAGCACATATAGGATTTTGATTCAACCTACTGTTTTTTAATCTAAAAATGTGTGTGTACTTATATAAGTAGTAGTATATTTTACGTATAGATTTTTATTTTCATTGACATTTTTTTCCTTCAGAAGTATTATGAAAGTACAATTATATAGATATTTAACTTTTGTTCTCACGAGAATCAGATGGCAAGATATTGGTGCTTCTAATAATTTTGAAAGACTTGTTTCTCTGGATGTCAAGTTTTTCTTTTGTCCGCTGTCTTTTTTTATTGTTATATATATGCCATACAATGCAAACAAAGAAGAGAAATCCATACTCGCTTTTTGGAACGAGAAAAAGATTTTTGAAAAATCTGTGAGTCAACGACCAGAAGATAAACCGTATGTTTTTTATGATGGGCCACCATTTGCTACCGGGTTGCCACACTTTGGTCATCTGATGGTTGGCATTAAAAAAGATGTTGTATTGCGTTTTTGGACAATGAAAGGTTATCGCGTTGAACGTCGTTGGGGTTGGGATTGTCATGGATTGCCGATTGAAAATTTAGTGGAAAAAGAATTGAAACTGCCAGACAAAAAAGAAATTGAAAAATATGGTATAGACAAGTTCAACGAAGCTTGTCGTTCTAAAGTACTCATGTACGTTGACGAGTGGAAAAAAATTATTCCTCGTACTGGTCGCTGGGTAGACATGGATAATCCATACAAGACTATGGATCTTTCATTCATGGAAAGTGTGTGGTGGGTGTTTAAATCATTATTTGATCGTGGTCTTGTATATGAAGGGAAGAAGCCAATGCACATTTGTCCGCGATGTGTTACGCCACTATCTAACTTTGAAGTGAGTCAAGGGTATAAAGACATCAAAGATTTATCTGTTACTGCGAAGTTCAAAATTACGAATGCAAAAGAAAAATTGGGATTAGATGAAGATGTTTTTGTACTTGCATGGACTACGACGCCATGGACACTGCCGGGTAACATTTTATTGGCAGTTGGAAAAGACATTGTTTACAGTGTTGTGCGTGTGGATGGTGTAATCTATATTGTGGCAAAAGAATTATTGCTTGACATTTTTCCTGATAAAGACAAAGATAAATTTGAAGTAATACAGCAAAATAAAGGAAAAGATTTAGTCACTCTTACATACGAACCATTGTTTCCATATTTTGTAAATTTACCTGGTGCAGATAATAGTTTTCGTATTGTTACTACAGATTTTGTTACAACAAACGAAGGAACTGGCATTGTCCATTTAGCACCAGCATTCGGATCTGACGATTATGCCGTATTTAGAAAAGAGGATGTTCCATTTATTCAACATGTTCGTATGGATGGAACATTCATTGATGAAGTAACAGATTTTGCAGGAATGAATGTCAAGCCATCAGGTGATCATACTGCAACGGATGTTGAAATTATAAAGTGGCTTGCGGCGCACGGCAAATTGTTTGCAAAAAAGAAATACGAACATAGCTATCCGCATTGTTGGCGTTGTGATACCCCGCTATTAAACTATGCGACAAACAGTTGGTTTGTGGAAGTGACAAAAATTCAAAAAGAATTGCTAGAAAATAATCAAAAGATTCATTGGGTTCCAGAGCATATTCGTGATGGACGATTTGGCAAATGGCTTGAGGGCGTGAAGGATTGGTCTATCTCGCGTAATCGTTTTTGGGGTACACCGATTCCAATTTGGAAAAGTGATGATGGCGATATATTGTGTATTGGGTCGGCACAAGAATTGGCAGAATTATCTGGCAAAGAAATTACAGATTTACACAAGCACAAGATTGATGATATTTTGATTAAGAAAGATGGAAAGACATATCATCGTATTAGCGAGGTACTTGACACATGGTTTGATTCTGGATCTGTACCGTATGGACGGATGCATTATCCATTTGAGAATAAAGTGATTTTTGAAAAAGGGTTTCCAGCGGATTTCATTGCTGAGAGTCAGGATCAAACACGTGGTTGGTTTTACACATTGCACGTCTTGGCAACAGCATTAACTAGTGGTGATAACCCAGCAATTAAAAAAAAAGAAACATCTCCTGCTTTCAAGAATGTCAGTGTGAGCGGAATGATTTTGGCGGAAGATGGTAAAAAAATGAGTAAGCGACTCAAAAATTATCCTGATCCGACAGAGGTTATGGATAAGTATGGAGCTGATGCACTGCGTTATTATTTACTTGCGTCAAGTGTGATGCATGGAGAGAGTTTGAATTTTTCTGAGAAAGAAGTTAGAGAAATGTATAATAAAGTGGTGAATACATTAGTGAATGTATTAGCGTTTTACAAAATAATTGCGGATCAGTCAAAAGTCAAAAGTCAAAAGTCAAAAGTTCATGTGTTGGATAAGTGGATTTTGGCACGATTGAATCAGTTCATTGGCGTCGTAACAAAAGAACTTAATGAATATCATATCGTTGGAGCAACACGACCAATTTTTGATTTTGTAACTGATTTATCGCAGTGGTATGTTCGTAGATCTAGAGATAGATTTAAATCAGATGAGTCTCAAGTAGTTCTTACAACATTTCATAGTGTGCTTCATACCGTATCAAAAGTGATTGCACCGTTTATGCCGTTTTTGGCAGAGCTAATTTATCAAGCACTGCAAGGAGAAATGGAAAGTGTTCATTTGGAATTATGGCCAAAAGCAAACCATTCTTTGGTTGATGAAAAATTGCTTGTAGATATGATACTTGTTAGGAAAATAACTGAGATGGCTCATGCACTTCGCAAAGAAGCTGGAATTGCGGTACGTCAGCCGTTGGCTAGATTGGATATTGGAGATCAAAAATTAGATGAAGAGTGTACGCAATTGATTTGTGATGAACTTAATGTAAAGGCAGTAGTTCTAGGACAAAAGATTAAGGACAATGATGGTTGGCTTCAGAAAACAGATAGTCTTTTTAGTGTTGCACTTGATACAAACCTAACTCCAGAACTCAAACAAGAGGGTTTACTTCGTGAAGTGATTCGTGCGATAAATCAAATGCGTAAAGATAAAGGACTCACACCAAATAATCGTATCGTCGTATCATATAAAACTAGTGATGAACAACTTAAAAATGTGTTCACAATGTTTGTGGAAGAACTAAAAATCGCTGTACTCGCTGATGAAGTCAATGAAAGTGATGGCGAACCCCACCCAATCAATAAAATTGCCTGTTTACTTGCAATAAAAAAAGTGTAAATTGCCTTGACGTAAAGATATAAAACCTATACACTTTTAAGTAAGAGTTTTTAGGTTTTTTATTATTTATAACAAAGTCAAGAT
>QIHL01000083.1 GCA_003230965.1 Candidatus Magasanikiibacteriota bacterium
AGATCAAAATTCATTAATGATGTCCTGTTAAGCCATAGAGCAAACACGAAGCAACCCAAATCAGGCATCGCGAACGAATGTGGGTAGCAAATACGAGACACGCAAATGTTGGCGTTATCGCATGCTTCGCTCGTGAGATGTTGTCCGGAGTCACCGCGCGCGCTTTCTGTTTCCCTGAAAAAACCTTGGCGCGTAACGCAAAGATGGCATTTGGCGTCGCAGATCGACGCCCCACATTCTGCCGTTTCTGGCAAAAGTGGTAAATTTGGCGGAGGGAGTGGGATTCGAACCCACGGTAGACTTTCATCCACAACAGTTTTCAAGACTGTCGCCTTCAACCACTCAGCCATCCCTCCACAGGATATGAAACTTGATTGAAGTTGCGGAGAGGGCGGGATTCGAACCCGCGATTCAGTTTTACCCGAATAACACATTAGCAGTGTGCCGCTTTCGACCAACTCAGCCACCTCTCCGTTATTTATATTTACGCCACATAAGTGTACAGAAAAAGATAAAAAACGTCAACCTCTTGCCACAGTAAACCCAACTACAGACGTAGCACCTGCTTGGCGTAAAACCTGTGCACATTCATTTAGAGTCGTCCCAGTAGTAAATACATCATCTACTAATAAAAGCCTTTTTCCTACTATATCAGACGAAACAGAAAACGCATCCTCTAAATTTTTTAATCTATCCTCTCGCTGTAGATGTGCTTGTTGCGATGTATAGCGTGTACGAATTAAAATATTCAACAACGGAACACAAAGCTTCTTTGCACATGCACGTGCAATCTGTTCTGCCTGATTAAACCCACGCTCTGCTAATCGTCTACGATGTAGTGGTACTGGAACAATTATATCAATAGAAAAAACTTGGTTGTCTTCCAAAAAATTGGATACATACTGTTTTATACATTCACCTGCTTCTTGGTTGTACTCATATTTCCATTGCTGAATCAATTTAGGAAATATCTCCATATTATGATATGGAACCATAGCAATATGTTGTTCTAATGCACAAACAGATCTGCAAGACACACAACACATTCCATCCTTATTTTCTTTATGACATACTGGACAAGCATATACACCACCAATAACTATTCCTGCTTTACATACTGAACAAATAATAGTTCCCTCCACACCACACACGATACAGAATTGAGGAAAAAGATATGAGAGAAGTTTATGAAACATGAACAAATGAACAAACAATTATTTCCAATACAGTCCGTCTACCTTCCACTCTCCATTCATTTTTACCAATGCAACACTACCTTTTGGATACGTAATTGTTTGTTTTCCATTACTACTCATTATCTTCTGTACTTGAATCGCAACTTTTGCATCTGTATCTGTCTGGCTCGTTATTCGCTCAACTAGTACATGAGTGGTAACACCTTGATATTTCGTACTCTGTGTTTTGGTTTGTGTTTTAATCCATGCGACCATATGTGGCGTAGCAAACTGGATAACGTCAGCAATATGTTTATTATTGTCCTGATTGGAATAACTATCAAAACGTTCCACGAATGTTCGTACGATAGCTTTGAGTGATAATTGACTAGAAGTAAGTGGCGTAACTTGAGATTGAATAACTCCAGGTATAACATTTGGTGATGAATTTCCATTTTCTGTAGTTTGTTGAGTTGTTTGTTCAACAGATTTATTTAGTGGTGCACTGGTCTTGTGAATGTGTGGTAAAACACGTGGTAAAACAACCAGATAGACTAAAAGAAAAGCCAAAACTAAACCAATAGCGATGGCAATTGTTAGAATAATACGTTGGCGTAAATCAAGCATATTGTTTATATTGAAAATATAAAAACCAAAAGTATGTCAAATTATTTTTCTCCATTCAAGTTATGATACCCCACGCTGATTAATAACTTGTGTACCATTTCCTTGCATAATTTTCTGTTCAAATTCTTTTTTTGCATTTTCAATTTCCATTAGCTGTTTTGGATCACTCGTAATCAACTGATCTTCAGTATATGACGCAACAATTTTAATAGCTGCATGTTTCAAACCAGCAAAAAATATTCCTTCTCCTATAGCACTTTCTAGCAAGAGATATTTTTCTCCCTTTGTCAACATAAAAATCTTTTGAATAATATCAACAGAAGCTGGAGATTGACGAAGCAATAGTTGCAAAGCAGAATTCGTAACGATTGCTTTTCCGTATTGTGAAAATAAAAAATCATTCACGTCTTGTGTAATAGTAGTGACACCAAGATAATATTTTCTACAGCGTTTCACCAAAGCAAACATAAATTTTGCACTATCTTCATGTTGCATCAGCCACCATGCCTCATCAATAATAAGCATCCGTTTCTTTCTCTCACTACGAACAATATTCCAAATATAATTAATCAAAGTATAGATTGCCATCGGGCGAAGTTCATCTTCCAAATCACGCACGCTAAATACCACAAGTTGATTGTCCACATTTACATTTGTGGGAGAATTAAACAGTCCAGAAAACGTACCTTCTGTATACTTTTGGAGTTTAATAACCATTTCTTCAGCACCAGTCATACCTTCAAGCACATCCAATAAATCTTGCATAATAGGAGCTTCAATAGTAGACAAATCAACTGTTGGAGTAATATCTTTTTTTGCATAAGTTTCAATAAGCGCACGATCCAAAATGGAATCTTCTTGTGCTTTGAGATTACCAAACATAATACGTAACAGTCCTTTGGTAGTAATAACACCGCTACGAATGATATCCTCTGTAGAAACTTCCTGACCAATAGGACGAGGCAAATCAAACGGATTGACTTTACTCTCTGATGACAATGATATGTTTACGTACGTGCCTCCTACTGCTTCAGACAAATGTGCATACTCCATCTCAGGATCAATAACAATGACGTCAATTCCCATCATCAAACTTCGCAAAATTTCAAGCTTTACAGCATAAGATTTTCCAGCACCAGACGTCGCAAATACAACCATGTTTGCATTTTGTAAAGAGAAACGATCAAATAAAATTAAGCTGTTGTTATGTCTGTTGATGCCATACAAAATACCATCATCGCTGGTTAATTCAGAAGACATAAACGGAAATGATGATGCAATTGGTGAAGAATTCATGTTGAAAGATACTGCTAATTCATCAATGGCAAGTGGCAACGTAGAAGTAAATCCTTGTTCTGCTTGAAATAAAACATTCTTGATGTAAATAAGTCTAGAGCCAAAAATATTTTCCACATCTTCTGTCAGTTTATCAAGTGCATCTTTACTTTCTGCATACATTGTCACATAAAATGCAAATTGAAAAAAATGTTCAACTCCTTGGGTAAGATCATCACGGAGTTGTTCTGCATCTCGCAATGCAGTTTGACGTAATGGATCACGCGGTGCACCTTTCTCTGTGTCAGCAGAAAGTTGTGCCTCCAATGCTCCAACTTTCTTTTTGAGTTGTTTCAAAATAATAGGAGAAGGCACAGGATAAAAAAACATACCAATATCTATCGTAGAATTAATATTCAAAAGCGGCGCACTCCATCCAACGGAAATAAAACGAGGATAAGTAATAACAAAGGTAGTACGCAAAAATACAGTACCGAGCTGTAAAAAATTTGATTCAACACGAAAAGCAGAAGGAGCAATGAGATCACGCAACGCAATAGTTCCTTCCCGATACACGCGTTCTTCTTCCAAGCTAATTTCATCCATTTTTGTCTGACTGACTTTCTTTTTTGACACACGTGTCTTCGTTTTTTTACTTTGAAATGGTCTAAATGGCATATTAAGTACTAATTTGAATTTTATCTATATCACCTAAAGCATCTGTAAATGAAATGTCTGGATTATATGTTGTATAATAGAGTTCAATAAGAGCTTGAGTATCCATCTCAACCAACTGTAATCCCATAGATTGCAAACCACCAGACACTTGACGCACCCGTACTTCCAATTCTTCTTTTCTCTGGTGAAATCGTTCTTCTTTTAAACGAATTGTAAATGCAGGTTTCATAACTTCTTTTGTTCGTGCCCAAAAACTTTTGTGTTTATTACTCGTTGGATCATACGGAATTATAACATAAAATCGCTTCGTCATAATCTGTCCGATGTCAACAAGTTCTTGCACAAAGGATCGATAATCGGCAATTTGTATACGCAATAATTCATTAGGTTGCTTTTTTTCTGATGCTGCAAGACGATCAATATACGGCTTAATCTGTAATTTTCGTGATTGAACAATAATCTGTAATGGAAAATCCAATGAATTCAAAAAACTTACATACGAAGAAATAAGTGCATTTTGTTCATCTTCTGATTTTAGTGCAAAATTAATGCTAGACGTCATCAGCACTTTTCTAAGTGTTCCATCTTTGAGAATCACAACATCTTCTTTTATTTCCGCTATCGGAAGATAGGTCTGTGTAGATGGACGCTTCTTTGTTTTCTTTTTAACTTTTGTTTTTGTCGTATCAAACATGAAAAGAAAATGAATATATGCTTATAAAAAATATGATAACGTATCATTAGTACAGTATACAGGAAAAATCTGTATTAACACAATTCAAGAAAAATTATTAGAATTATAATATCCACCTGTATTGACTATTAAAGACAAATCACGAATATGTCCATGCCCAAATTGTTTATGTACTTGTTCTTTCTTTTCTATTTTTGGAGGTTCTTGTTTACGCAAAAAATTTAATTCATCTTTACTATATTCTTTTGTCCACACACGTAAAGAAGGCTTACGTATTGTTTGCAACAAATTAAGGAGAAAATAATGAAATGTCTGCCCGTTCACTTTCACGAATGCCAACACTACTGTCAAAATACTGATAATAACCGCAAGTGTAATAAATAATGTAAAATCAGCTATTTTATATATAATAAAAATACTCATTCCTGAAACCAACAAAATTAAAAACTGTCTAGTGGTAACTGGACCAAAAATTTTGTCCTCAATATCAATAAATTGTGGTACGACAAATTGTTGCATAGTATTTTATTTCAAAGTTATTGATTCAAAATCCTTCATACGCTCTATATCATATTCATGTGCCGCTCGACTTATCAATGCAAGAGCATACAATTCATCTTTCTCAAAACCAACTTCTTTTGCCACTGTATCTAATGATACACCACGTACCAATGCGTCATAGACAATAGTACGATATTGTGTATAAATCGGACTTTGAAACCACGCCCCTACGCCCTGCAAAAATAACATATATGCGTCCATTTGTAATTCTTGAAATTTGACAATAAGAGAATGTACACGCTCGGCAGTAGATGTACCACTTCTACGAAATTCAATCAGATTCATCTGGCGAAATTCTTCTACAGGACTAACAGTTTCTGCATTTCTTGGCGTAGCCACCGATGGTGTTGGTAATATAACATCATGTATCATAGGACGGGCAGGGCGCACTGTCGCGATATTTTCGCGTGGAGGCAAAAATTTAGTTGGAAGTTTCTGTTTTTTTTGAGAAGATGGAATCTGTGGCATTACTGCAGATACTGCAGATACTACAGGTGTAACTTGAGGTGGGATATTACATACAATATCAATCTGTTGCGCCAACACCGAAGCTTGTTCATCAGTCAACCCAAGACCTCCTTGTTCAATAGGACGAACTGCAGAAATTTTTACTTGCTCATCTGTTCTAACGTCTTTGAGACGAGAACGAATCAAAGAAGACAAACGAGGAATAAACTCATCAGCCACTGGAAATGTAAGTGCTTTGAGAACCAAATCCACATATTTATCTCGTTTGGATGGAAGCTGTGGAAGATCTGGAATATCCACTCTAATATCTTTATCATGCAATGACTCATCAAGTGGAGATACCGAATCTGTAGACGTCCATGCAGGAGTTATGTTCTCTGTTCTCTCTTTTTTTGCAATTGCCTCATCAACAAAAATACCTCTCACAGGTGTCATAGTGGCAAGTGCTACTTCTTGTTCAGTCATAGGCAGATCATCATTTGGCGTAGGTGCAGGCGTAGGTGCAGGCGTAGGCGTAGGCGTAGGCGTAGGCGTAGGCGTAGGCGTAGGTGCAGATGCAGATGCAGAAGACGAAACTTTTGTATCGTGCAACTTTTTAACTTCACCCAATGTCATACGAACAAATGTTCCGTCTGTTTTTTTCACTAAAATTGTCGGCTGTTTTTGATTATCCATATATTTTTATTCTGCTAATACTGATGGCGGAGTTGCATTTAATTTCAATACACCGTCTGCTTCGGAAAAAATAATCAATGGTCCAAAATCAGGTCCATAAACATTTTCATATATCTCACTCACAGACAACGCACGAGATAGGATCGGATCATCTGACCAATGTATTTTACTCAATGCCGAAATAATATTTACTCGCAACATGAACGGACGATGAAGAAGTTCAAAATACGTTTTTATATCAGCAAGTTCTTTTGGTGTAATGTCATGCGCAAAAACGCTATTCCAATGAAATTGTGCGCGTTCTGGATATTTTTCTTCTATCATTCCATGATAATCTACAATATTACCCTCCCGCAAATGTAAATATATATTAAGTAATGTTTGCAAATGTGTCTGAAACTCTGACGGTGCATGATGATTCTTTATCATGTCTTGAATAAAAGAAATCTGCATGAAACCATCTAAATAATTTTTTCCAGCAGAAGCTGAATAGTCTGAAAAAAAGAGTGATACAGTCTCTACATCTTTATCTGCATCTTCAGAAAAAATGTACTCCTTATTCTGTTGGTACGCAGTATAAAATGAAAAACAAGATCCAAGATAAAAATCTAAATATGGCTGGTCTGCCAAATAGTGCTCTAGATGTGGCTGCAAGGAAATACCAACAAGAATTGCTGTCCATCCCCAATATTTTATTATATCTACTTTATCATGAAATTCAATGTCAGCAAACGATCCCCAGACAGTATGCAATGAAACAATCAAAAAGAGAAATAAAATTTGATCATTTCTATAAATAGTTGCCTTATCTCTAATTGAAAGAAGAATATCAATTGTCCACTCAAAAGTATCCCCATCTCTATCAAAAAATGATTGCCCCAAAAATCTAAGAGCCTGCACCCAATCAATATGCGATATATCCTCTTGAGCTTCCACAGATATACGAAATTCTTCAAATGAAATAAATTCATTTTTTGGTCTGTACACCAAGAGAGCCGAGCCAACACAAAAAAATAGATATACCAGAGGATGTAGCGAACGACTAATTGCTATTACTCTATCTACGAGCTCTTTTTGTTTGTCTGATTCCAATGTATATAAATACGTCAATGCTTTCGTCACACTGCTTTGTGAAAATCCAAATTCAATAAATGGCTGAGTGTATTTGACAATAAATTGTTGCGGCAATTTAGGCTGTTTTGTCGTAGTCGTTGCAGGAGGTGCGAACAAATTGACTACCTCTGAAAGAGATCTAGCAAATAAATCATCAGCTTGATACAAAACAGCAATCGCGTACGTACGTTTATCTTGTTCGTCATCATTGACTTGTTCTACCAATTCGTCAAAACTCGTCGCAATACAATTAAAGATATCCCACTGGCTACCTTGACGCCACCAACCTCTGCCAAAAGCAATATCTGCAGTATTATTAGCATTTTGAAAAAGTATTTTTTTATGTTCCCACCAACTATCTCTAGATGGAATAAACAGTGTTGACATAATAATATATATTACGTTTTTTCTTAATCTTCTTGATCTCCTCTATCTTTCGTTTTTACTTTTATATAACTTTTGGCTCTTTTAACAATTGTGCGCTTGTTTAATTTAACACTGCTGCCATTAGTCTGGTGATCAATAATCCAAGATACAATAGCTTCAGGAGTTGATACATCAGTACCAGCCAAAGATAATTTTACTTTACCTTCGCTTGACTTATCAAAATCTGTACCTGCTTTCAAACCAAGAACACGAAAAGCTGCTTCTGAATCTCCGGCAAGCTCTACAGCAAGATTATTTGCAATATATGAATCCACAGCTGAAGTAATTGCTTTTTCTCTTTTTGTCTTGTCTTCAATATGTGCATATTTTTTTTCCATTTCTTTATACAAGATGCTACTTTTATCTCCAATCAACAAACTACCATTAGTATTAAATCTCGCTTGTTCACCTGAGGCATGCGCAGTTAAGTGATCAACTGTACGTGCATCTAATCCTTGATATGATGCACGTGTATTTGCATTTTGAAATGTTTTTCCAAATCGTGAAATGCTATCTGCTTCCATATTAAATAACCCATTATTTTCATCCATCTGACCAATACCATGACTCATGATAATCCGTAGACGATTAGTAGCTGATAATTTACTAAAATCTGATAGTACTGTTTTCATTGCTTCGCCTGAGGTCTGCGCCCGAAACATACCTTCATCCATATCATAAATTGTATGACCTCCGTCATCCAAATGACCTGTCTTTAAGGCAAGATTCTTTGTATCTGCTAAAATTTGATACGATTCCTGATGAGACCCCATGGATGTTTTAAAGTTTTTTGCCATTTGTTCTGCATCTTCTACTCCAACAGCAAATTGT
Organism: Candidatus Magasanikiibacteriota bacterium; assembly: GCA_003230965.1. GTDB lineage: Bacteria > Patescibacteriota > Patescibacteriia > Magasanikbacterales > UBA922 > SZUA-124. The sequence goes on from QIHL01000083.1 coordinate 8,524, forward strand.
TCAATAAAACTACGTAAGGCTATTTTCATTTTTTTATCTTCATCATCTATGTTGAGTTCTGTTGTCAATTCGTTAAATTTATTTGAATCACCCAAAATATCTGTTGCAGTTCCTCCTTTCTTAATTGCTTCAGTTATTGTATTAATTGTCGCGTTTGTATTTGTTCCATTTTTACTAGACAATCCAACAATTGCCTGTTCTGAAATGACAGAACTAACATCTCCACCATTTGCCATAAGCAAACTCAAATCATTCATACGATGATTACTAGAAATATTTTCTAATTCTATTTTACCACCTGTTTTTGTACCCCAATGAAATTTATCAATCACAAGATCCTCCAGCATCTCTGCATCTCTAGCTTCTTTTCCAACATATTTTCCATTAGCATTTCCATTTACTTTACTAACTATGCGACCTGAAAAATCATCCAAAAAACCATTTGTTGTTAAAAATGTCTGTGAAGCCATCATCATAGCTCGTTGGTCACGAGACAACTCACCACCAGACTGTTTGATAGACATCATATGCGTCAAATTTTTTGTAGCTTGTTCTGCTGCCTGCTCAGATCCAATTCCTTGATACATTTCCATTTGTTTTTTCACCAAGGAATTGTATGCCGTAGCTGGAGTAGCAAACCCATAATTCTCCAAAGAATATTGCTTATTACTTTCATCCAACATTTCCTGTTTGGAAACACCAGTTGCCTGTTCTGTGTAGTTATTTAGTGTCGTTGCATGTGCCATACGTGCACCAACAGTTTCCAATCCAACTTCACGATATTGTTTTCGCATACCTCGTAATTCTCCAATAATTCTTTTCTGTTCAAAAACATTATTGCTGTTTTTTGCAGCTACAAGATCTTTTTCCAAGCCTCCAATATGTACGTCAATATTTTCTTGTTTTTCTTTACGCCCTTTTAGTCCTTTTAGACCATCTTCAAATATTTTTTTCATCTGTATGCTTTTGATACTTTTCACAAAACTGTCTGCACCTTCTTTCATAGCATCCGCAAGCTGTAACTTGTTGAACAAACTCTGAAAACCTTCCAACCCAAGAGCACCACTCAAATTTTCCGCTTGTGCGCCTTCCAACTCTTTGTCTGCTATTTCTTTATTCTTTGTGGAACGCATTGCAGCGCCTGCTGTAGTTTGAAATCCTGGCGTGTATCCTTTCTCTCTAAAACCATCTCCCAATTCTTCAGCTTCTCTCGCGATCTGTTCATCTGATTTTGTGGGATCTTCTTTACGCAAATACCTCTTCACGCCATCAGAACCATCACCAATATACGCTCCAGCTAAATCTGCAGCACGTTTCTTGTTTGCATAATCATGATTTGTATCTTCTACCCAAACATTATGCCCGTCTTCATGCCAATCACCCTTCAAAATTTTTCCATTCTTCCAGTGTGTTTCCACTTCTGCTATATGTTGCTTTTTTTCCTTCAATGCTGTTCGCAATGCTGGTGCACCTTTTTCTTCCAACTTTACTTCTACTGCTGTTCTTTGTTTATCTTCAAGAGATGAAATAATACTATCTTGTGTTGCAATTGCGTTATCTCTTGTACTTTCTGCAACTTTAATTTCCTCTTGATTTTCTTCTTTTTTAATAAATCCGGATAAAAGGTCTTTCCCTACTCCGTCTTCTATTCCTGTAATATTTTCTTCTTTTGCTTTTTTTTCTTCTTTTGCTTCATTTAGTCTATCTT
>QIHL01000032.1 GCA_003230965.1 Candidatus Magasanikiibacteriota bacterium
CGTATCCCATATCGCTTGAATCAACATCCAATGTAAGGAGGACTCCTCGCTCGTCAACCGTGCGATTAGTCTTTACGCTATCAGGATTATTTACAATCCCTTTGATAACGAACTCCAAAAATGATTGATCTTGTTCCATAATCTGAAATACAATCTTCTAAATCTTTCAGAACTGTCGACATCCCCGATCGGATCGGAGCAGTTCCATCGTTGATATATAGTATCATACGACGAAATAAATGTCAAAACAAAACCATCCACAGATGTGGATGGTTTGAATATCTAAAAAAATATTTACTTCACTTCCTTTGTTTCTTTTTCTGCGGCCTTCTTTTCATTCATCTTTGCTACACGTTTATGACTAATCTCAACTGATTTCTTTTTGTCAGCCTGAATCAATCCTTCTTTTACAAAAATATTGTGAACAGTATTTGATGTTTGTGCGCCTTGACTCAACCAATATTCAATACGATCTTTTTTGAGATCTAAAATTTTTGGCTCTTGAACTGGATTGTATTGACCTAAAATTTCCAAACTGCGTCCTTGCGTGTCCTTTGCTTTCTCAGAGATAACAAAACGATAGGACGGACTTTTTTTCTTTCCAATGCGTTGGAGTCTAATAGTCAACATAGTATATAATGAAACAATAAATAGATAGAAGCTCAATTCAGTACAGTTCGCTCACTTCTAATCAATATATAAAAAGAAGTATGAACGAGTACTGCAAGAGTATAAAGAAAAACTACCAAATTGTCAAGAGAATGAAAAAAATTTCTACATCTTAATGTATCTATTTTATAGTTTTTTTCATATTTTCAAATTTCACACTCAAAAGTTTACTCATGCCATTTTGTCCCATACTTACACCATACAGTGCATCAGCCGTGTGCATGATTGCACGATTGTGCGTTATAAGGATAAATTGTGATGTTTCGGATAGCTCCTGAATAATATGTGTCAGACGCAGAGAATTAGCTTCATCTAGTGCTGCCTCTACTTCGTCTAGCACAACAAACGGAGACGGATTATTGCGTAAAATTGCACACAAAAGAGCGAGCGACGTTAAAGTTTGTTCTCCTCCTGACAATGCTCGTAAATGCGTTACTTTTTTGCCTGGTGGCACGGCCTTAACTTCAATGCCAGACAAAATCTTCTTACCTTTCTTTTTCCTTGTTAGAATTTCATTTTCTTCTAATAGTTCTTCTACCACAACAGCATCTCCTTCTGTTTCCGATTGTGTATCATTTTCATACACTTCAATTAGATCCGCATCTCCTCCGTCAAACAAAACCTTAAAATATCTAGTAAACTCCTTTTTAATTTGCTTGAATGTTTTATTCCACTGCTTTTTCATAAGTGCATCCAAATCCGCAATCATTGTATTTAGATCATCAATTGTCTTGTATAAATCTGTCAATTGAACATCCAGTTTATCATGACGAGTTTTTATTTCTTTATACTCTTGAATAACCTCTTCGTCAATTCCACCAATTAAACTCAATTGATATTTTAATTTCTGAATTTCATGCTCGGTTTTTTCTAGTTGATCAGCTGACAACATGTCCACAACTCGTTCTACTAATTCAGCTACAGATATTTTCAATTCCTGAAAACACTCATGAGTAACATCTTCTTGTTTGGTTTCCAAACGAGCAACTTCAACCTGCTGTGTATTACGTTTATCCACGAGGATATTTAAAGAGTCCTGTGTTTGTTGCATTATATCCTGCAACAAAAAAATCCTCTGTTTTTTCTGTTCTTCTTTTTCATTGAACGAAGCAACACCAGCTTGTGCGACACTGAGTTCTTTTTCTATAAATGTAATTTCATTATCAATATCCTTCTTTTGTATTGCCAGATCTGCCATAGCTGTAGAATAATCTGATTCGCTCATATCTAACAAAGAAAGTTCTTGTTCTAACGAAGCTTTTCCCTCACCAACTTCACGAAGACGTGTCTTTAACATATCAACTTTGTTTTGTTGAATCTCTACTTTTGATTCTATTTCTAATACATCCGCTAATACAGTTTCGTATGTGATTTCTAACTGATCAAGTCTACGCTGTTCTTCATCAATTTTCTTTTCGTCTGCTTCACATTGTTTTTCAGAAAATATTGATGTGCTATCTGAAAAACTGATACCGTCTTGTCTCTTTTTGCGATAACCACCTTTCAAAGACCCACTTCGTTCAAGTATATCCCCTTCCAGCGTTACCATACGCACACGACCAACACCAATCTTTCGCGCGGTCGCAATGTCGTCTACCACAACAGTAGATCCAAAAACGAACGAAAAAATATCATCAAACTGTTTTTCATAACGCACAAGATCAAGGGCAAGCCCATGCACAGATGGCATATTCAAAATATCATCAATATCATTTGGCACATATCGTCCACGAATCGTTGTCAGTGGCAAAAAAGTTGCAACTCCCATTTGTTCATGGCGTAAAAATTGAATACATGATTCTGCGACAGAAGCATCGGCAACAACTACAGAAGATAAATATGATCCTGCCGCAATATCCAATGCAAGTTGAAATTGTTTATCTACTCTACCAAGTCGTGCGACCAAATCAAAAATTTTTCCAAACTGATCACGGTTTACCATTATACTTTGTACAGCGCGAAAGCCAGAAAATTGCCAACTAGATTGTTGACTTTTTGATTCAATTGCTTGTTGTTTCAAAATTATTAATGAACTACGCAATTGTGTTCGTTCTGTGTAGAGTTTGTCAATATGTTGCTTAGCATCAATCACCGCCATGCGCACATCAGTCAATGACTGATTCTCCTGTTCTATATCTTTCAATAATTGTGTTTCCTGCTTACTCATTTCATTGACTTTTTGTTCCAACCACGCAACGTTCTGCTTCCCTGCTTTTGAATATTCTGTGTGCAACCGTCCTTCTAGGACTGCACGCTCGCGTTCCAAATCAGTTTTCTTTTTAACAATACCTTGGTATATATCTTGCAACCCGATAAATATATCTTGACGGGATTCGCTACGTGCTAATGTTGCCAATTCTTCTTGTGTTGATTTCAATTCTTGACTCAATTGATTATATTCAATTTTTGACTTTGTGAGTGGATCTTGCAACGCCAGTATTTGATCAGTATTAAAATGCCAAAGTGTAACATAGTACACTTCCTGCGCATTGCGAAGATTGACTTCCACGGTTTGGCGTTGTTCTAATTTTTTTACCTGACGAGATAATGATTTCAATCGTGGTGCAATTTCTTCTTGCAACATTTCAGCTTGTGCAATATGCTCTTTACTTCGGTTTAACTTCAGAATGGCTTGATGTCGTTTGATTTGAAATTCCTTAATGCCAACTGCTTCATCAAAAAATGATTTACGCTCGCTTGCACTTTGAAATAGCATCTTGTCAATTGTACCTTGTCCGATGACACTATAACTGCCATGCGCAAATTGCGCCTTTGCTAGCAAAATCTGAAGATCAAACAAACGTACTGGCTGACCATTGATAGCATATTCACTTTCTCCTGTGCGATAGAGCTTACGACTGATGATTAGTTCATCGTAGTCAATAGGTGCACGATGATCTTTATTGTCAAATGTCAATGTTACACTTGCCATGCCCATCTTTCCTTTACCTATAGATCCAGAAAAAATAACATCTTCACTTTTTTTTCCACGAAGTATTTTCATACTCTGTTCACCCATCACCCACCGAATTGCATCGCTCACATTACTCTTTCCACTCCCATTTGGACCTACAATTGCAGTAATACTATTACGATCTTGAAAAGCTGGAAGAAATTCCAATACAGTCTTTTCTGCAAAAGACTTAAAACCGTAAATTTCAATAGATTTGAAGTACATGGTAGAATACGCAATAAACAGTACCATGATACCACAAAATGAACGCGTCTCACAAGATGAAAGACAAACACCCAAATTAGTCAAAGTATGACATTTCTAAATCCCTAGAAGTATGACATTTCTATTTCCCGTTGACACATTTGTACATCTCCTTGACAAACTTCTCAAATATAGGTATACTCCTCAGCTTGCTCTATTCTTCAACAAAAAATTTTTAACCTCAAAGGTATCCAAACTTTCATGTTCAACCATACCGCAAAACGCATGTATTATACTTTGCAACAGGCTCGCAAAGTGATTTTGATATCACACAAAAATCCAGATGGTGATACACTCGGATCAGTAACAGCACTCATGCATTTACTTGAAACAATAAATATTCCCCACATTGGTTTTTGTGTTACGCCTATTGAAGATAAATTTTTATATTTGCCATACGTAGACAAAATTACAAACGACCCAAAAATTTGGCAAGATACAAACATAGATGTTGTCATCACGTGCGACGGTGGAGATCTTGATTATCTTGGGATTCGTACACATATAGAGGGAATGAAACAAACACATACACTTCTGAACATTGACCACCATCAAACAAACAAAAAATTTGGCGACATTAACTTGGTCGTACCAACTGCAGCGTCAACAACTGAAATTATCTATGGTATTTTTGAAGCAAACACACTACTCATTGAACAACATGTTGCTACAAGTCTATTGACTGGACTTATCACTGACACAGACAACTTTACAAATGGAGCAACAACAGCTAGTTCGCTTGCCATTGCGAGCAAACTCATTCACCTTGGTGGAAATATTGCGTTGATTCAAGACAGATTTATTCACGACAAAACGCTTGATGTATTGAAAGTATGGGGTACAGTGTTAGGTCGTCTAGTAAAAGACGAAGAATTAGATCTAGTCTACACATATCTAACATTGAATGACCTAAAACAATGTGATGTAGCCGAAGCAGAAACAGATGGACTGGCAAACTTTTTAAATAACCTCGGAGAAGGAAAAGCTGAAATGATTTTGAAACAAATTGACACTCACACATTCAAAGGTAGTTTCCGAACTACAAATGATAATGTTAATGTAGCAAAATGGGCACTTTCCATGGGTGGTGGTGGACACAAAAAAGCTTCTGGATTTAGTGTAGAAGCTAAAACGCCAGAGGATGCAATTAAACAAATATTAAATAATATCCGAGAAATTGAACAAATATAAATCATACCTTGATTTCTATTCAAAAATTGCTATACTATCTTTATCAGTATAAAAATAAAATAAAAAAAAACTGCAACAAATATATTTACGTATAACAAAACTAACATTTTCATAACAAAAAATTTATTTATTTTACAATCAATAAACAAACACTGTATGTCAGAACCACACGAAATTACCTCTCAATATCTCATTCCAACAGTAATTGAAAAAACTAATCGTGGTGAGCGAGCCTATGATATTTATTCTCGCCTACTCAAAGATCATATTATTTTTCTCGGCACAGTAATTGATGATGCAGTTGCAAATACTGTAATTGCCCAATTGCTTTTTTTGGCAAATCAAGAACCTGAAAAAGATATTAAAATATATATCAACTCACCTGGAGGATCCGTTACGTCAGGCATGGCTATTTACGATACAATGCAATACATAAAACCAGATGTCTCTACGATTTGTATTGGTATTGCAGCCAGCATGGCCTCACTCTTGCTCGCTGCTGGTACAAAAAATAAACGCTTTGTCCTTCCAAATAGTGAAGTTATGATTCACCAAGTGATGGGTGAAATGCAAGGACAAGCCAGCGATATAAAAATTCATGCTGAACATATCTTGAGAATGAAAGACAGGCTAAATGGTATTCTTGCAAGACACACTGGACAAGATATTGAAACTATTGAAAAAGACGCAGACCGAGATAACTTTATGATTGCAGAAGATGCAGTCGCTTATGGATTGGCAGACAAAGTGATTATGTAAACTATAAAATCTAGCAGTACAAATAATACAAACTATTCACACAAACAAAACTCCGCCCAAAAGGCAGAGTTTTTGTGATAGCTTTTTTGTGGAACAAAATTGTTCCGTATGCTGTACCCAAGAAGGTGTGTGGTAGGCAAAGGCGAGCCGTGGCCTGCTCTCCCCTATTACACACCTCCATGCTTGTCGTGGATACAGAGATATACGCATTTCCCGTTCATGTGATACGCATACGAACTCTGCATCCAGTTCATCGGTTCATTAGAAATATTTTACGGTTCATGAGAATAACGATAGATAATACCAAAAAAAATATCTTTTGTCAAGGATAAGCTGTGGATAAGTAAAAAATATGACTGCACTAAGCCATATTTTTTACTTTATTTATTTATTATTTGAGTGGCAAACTTGTAACGTTTACAAACTTATCTGCTGGACCCAAATCAGTAGCAGGTGTAGAAGATGGTGCTGCGAGTGCACTAGTAAGCTGTTGTGCTGTTACACCTTCAAAACAAATCTCTGGAAGTGGATGATAATAACTGCGAAATAACCTAGACGTTGTCAACCCGTCCGCTTTTTTAATATTATACGTAAAATGAGCTATTGCTCCATTTGCTTTTTCCTGACAATGTCGTGTACCTGGTGGAAAAGTTGTCGTTTCAACATACCGTACTAATCCTGCTGGCATCCATTTCTCTACCACTGGAACTGTATAAGATCCTTTTCGTCCATCGCTCGTTCCCCACAATGTAAAATATAGCGCTCCAGTTGTGGTATTCATCTTCGCCTCAAGTAACATATAGTGACCAGTATTATTCTTAAATTTAAAATCTGGTTGTGGATCATATAACGTTGCATCAGTTCCAGGATTTCCATTACGCGGATCATTATAGTATGGTACGACAAGTGAATGATTAGTACGCTCAACAATCGGTAATCCAGAATTCATTGCTGTACGAAATAAAGTTGTACCAATCTGACAAAGACCACCAGCAATCTCTGGTTTAACGCGATTCCCAACAATTACAAGTTCTGGCACATAGCCATCTTTCATTGTAAATGGACGTAGTGCATCAATAGCAGAAAATACCTCTCCAGGTTTAATAAGTAACCCATTTAATTTATCTACAACAGCATGTTTAATATTTTTTACACGATTATATGGACTTCCATGAAAATTAGAATATCCAACACCTAAAATTTGTTTAATACCAAGATTATTGACATCAGCAGTTTTAATTGTAGGTTCTTTTACGTCTATTTGCACCGAAATTGGCGGAGTTGTAGTTGCGTCTGTCAGTGTACGTTGTTCAAAGGCTATATTTATTTTCGCATACGTTGAAGATACATTAACACTCACGCCAGAATGTGATCCTTGAAATTGTATTACTCTTTTTTTATCTTTACCAATTTGAAATTTTGCATTTTGTACTTTACTATCTACATTTGGAGAAATTGTTTTTAACAAAAATTTTGTTGTAGCTTGTTTATTTAATCCAAAAACAAGTGCACCACTTGCCATGCGTCGCACTTCAATCCACTTTGCCATGTCCTGTTGTGTGATTGTCCAATGCTTTTTCAATTGTGTTTTTGGATTTATGTAAGTAATAGTTATCGGTCCTGTAGCAAAAATATCATGCAAACGTGGCAATATCTGTTTTATATCAGACACAACAATGTTTGGACTTGACGTTACTTCGTGAATCGTTACAGTCGGAAATAATAGATGAGACCATGCAGAAATAATCTGTCCATTTACATCGTTGTAGTTGAAGTTCAAACCTGATGAAGACGTAACAAATACATAAGACATGTCTGACGATGAAGTAAAATGAGTGATAGTAATACTTGCATTCCTAACAGGATGTTCGTATCCTTTGAGCTGTTCATGAAGTGCCAAAACCAATTGCTTCTTGTCCAAGGATAAATACTGCAATGATGTATGCGGTTTATTTATGGTCGTACGAATAGCAGTCATCGCCTCACTAAAAATCGTATTTCCTTTTTGAAAATGAACCAGATATGCTGCTTCTTTTGATGTATCGTCAGACAACCAATCAACAACCGTATCATTCATCACAATACTCGGATATAAAACAAACTGTTTTGATGTAGTAGCATCAGTATATTCAAATGTAATTCCTTGATTGATCAATTTTTTTTCCATCCCATCCAAAAAATTCTGAAGACTTGCCTGTTCCATACCACCTACGAGCATATCTCCCAAATGCACACCTGGTAATACACGATTAGTAAACGAATTTGCATACGCAACCAATCCCACAAACCCAATACCAAATAATAAAAAAATAATCAAAAAAATAACCCAGACATGTTGCCAAGAAAAATGTACTTGCTTTTTTGATAGAAAATGCTTTGATCCCATGCAATTATTATTCAACAATAGTAATTGGTATGCTTCCATCGTTCTGTTCACGTTTTGGAATACGAACTGTTAAAATACCATTTTTATATTCTGCACTAGATAACTCTCCTATAACGTCTACAGGAAGAACAATAGTCCGAGAAAAATTACCCCAAAAACACTCTTCGTGAAATACATGAAGTATAGATAAAGGCACAGATGGAGAAATCCTGCTCCCACGAATTGTTAGCAGATCAGTATGAATATATACTTTAATTTTTTCTGTGTCAGCACCTGCCATTGTAGATACGATAATCAATTCATCAACTGTTTCCATCACATCAACAGACAACTGACCATCTTGGTGCTCAATACGCCAATCCTCTTGCGGTGTCTTGTCAGATACAACTGTTTCTATAGTACTTGGCTCATTGCCAACCGCATCCAAAATCATCTCAAACATAGAATCTTTTGTAGAATGATCTGTATTCATATGCTGTATATTATACCATAAAAAAATAAAAAAAACATTACCTTGAACAATCTGGATTCAAAATACGATCAGGATACGCAACAAGAAGTTGATGAACTGAAGAAAATGATACACGATACTTCGCACCAAGATTTTTCCATTTTATACAATCCGATGGATAATAATACTTAGTTGCAGAATAAGACGATGTATAATACAAAATGGTTGAGGAGACAGTTGCTGACGATGTTTTGGTTGAAACTGAAGATACAAAAGTATTGCTAGCTTGTAAATCTTCTTCAAACGTACGCGACAAAGATGCAAGTGTTGTTGAATCATAAACCATCACACCTAGTTCTCTATTTTTTTCAAGTGATGAATAAGAAAAATTTTCTGAACCAACAAAAGCACGCGCATCATCAACTAAAATCATTTTTGCATGAATATAAAGTGGAGCATCTGCAAAAAATGTATGAATATGAACCCCTGTAGCAGATAACATTCGGAATGCTGTATCCCAATTTGATTCAGCAGTCATGACTACTTCCACATCAACGCCACGTTCAGCTACTGATTCAAGTGCAGATTCAATCGCTTGTTCATTCATTTCTTCACTATAAATAAATACAGTACTGCTGGCGCTCTTGATGAGCGAGACAAGTATTGATTCTGAATGAGGACTCCAAACCAGATAATTACCATTTGACGCAATTTTTTGTTGTGCATTCCAGTCATTATCAAATGCAGACTCAATCGCAGTAATATCATAAACATTTGTATCGTTGATACCAAACTCGCGACCTGTAGGATAGTATTGTGGTGTAAAATTAAAAGTCATAATGAGTGCATCTTTTCTATCTACAACCAGCGTTTTTTGATGTGTCAAAGCAAAATATGATGGTGTCCATTTAACTGCAACCTTGTGTGCTTTCAAATACGAAAAAGCAGAATCATTCTTATGTCTCTCATCAACGCCATAATATCCTTTATTCAACAACACGCGAACTATTACTCCTCTATTTTTTGCATTTATTAGTGCATTTTCTACTAATGTATCTTCTAACTGATACATGACTAGATCAACAGATATTTTTGCATGATTGATCAATGCAATCACAGGTGCAATTCCATCGCGTGGTTCAATAATCAACGAGGAAACTGACAAAATTGGTTCAGCAATAGATTGTGTGACTGATAAAGAAACTGTAGACGTAGTTGATATTTCTGATGACTCAACAAATGTAGAAGTTGAAGAAGAAAGAATATGGTCATTGACAGAAACAGCAGACAGCACGACATGATTGCTTACAACTTGAATTGAAAGAAAAAGTGCTAGAGCACAAATAATCACACTTGCACTAATATTTCGTAATATATTCTTGCGTTGACCAAAACGATTGAATATTTCTGGACGTACAATTACAAAGACAAACAATGCACAAAATACAAAAAGAATAGTCAAAAATAAAATAGGCATAGTTTTCTATTTATAATAAATAAAAAAAATATTATGCACAGAACTAATGACTAGATTTTTGAATT
>QIHL01000030.1 GCA_003230965.1 Candidatus Magasanikiibacteriota bacterium
ATATTGGTCACCTCGGGTGTGGCGGCAGAGTAAGTATCCCACCACTCCGCCACTCTGTGGCGGAGTGGGGAACACACTCAGGTTCCCCACTAAGGTGTCTTGCTGCACCTCTTCATCCGTTCTAAAGGACGGTTGGCGTTGTAGGGGCGGCATCAGCCACCCCTACAAAGAATAGCTTATGATTGGCGTTTAGTACGTTATATAACGATAAGCGCCATAGGCACAGGACGCTCGTCCCAAAACTCTGTGTTTTTCAGAGAAAGGAGTTCAGGCGTTCAGTAGTAATACTGAACGCCTTTTTCATTTTTAGAAAATTAGATTTTTTGATAGACGAAACTATAGTTTTCCTATATACTACAAGCATTGATATGCACATTTCTGCGCCAAATTTTTTGGAGAATCTTGACAATAAATATACCTGGGCGTTTTTTGTTATTATAGCTATTTTGCTTGCTGGTATTATTTTTTTTGTTTCTCCAACTGCAGCAGCAGGTATTATATTATTGGCAGTCCTACTGTTTTTTGCTTTGCGTCCGCACGTTGCACTCTATGCGTTGGTTGTAGTTGGTTTTTTTCATGAATGGACTATTGATTTTTCTCGCTATGTCTGGGCACGCGATATTCCATATTTGTCATCAGTGAGTGCACCATTTGTGGATATTGTAGCGATTCTTTTATTGCTGAGTATATTGATAGCATGGTGGTTGTCAGTGATACGAGTGGGTGATTTGTGGTGTGCATTTAAAGAATCTCTTGGTGGTTGGTATAGTGTATTTCTTTTGAGCGGACTGGTTGCGTTATTTCTCTCTCCGACTTATCCACCAAGTATGATTAAATATTTATTGCGACCTATGCTTTTTGCATATATCTGTTTTGCTTGGTTGCCTGTTTTGTTAATTGATACAAAAAATACGCTAATTCGTGTGCTACATATTTGGTGGTGGCTTGGTCTTGCGATGTCAGTGTTTGGTTTTATTTCGTTATTTGTAACAACTGCAGGCAGGGGATGGCACGGTGCAGTGCCATTTGCTATTGGAAATTTTGTTCCACTTGGGACAAATCATAATTCATTGGCAGAACCTTTGGTGGCGATTGTACCTGTTGCAGTGTATATGGTATTCTTTGCACAAAAAAAATGGCGTCAGTGGTATCTAGCAGGCACATTATTTATTATCGCAATTACACTATTGACATTGTCTCGTGCAGCATGGATTGCTGTTGGTGCAGAATTGATTATTTTCTTTCTATCATATCGGCGTGAAGCGTTGCATTGGGTAAAGCAACAGAATAAACATTTTTTTATTGGGATTGTTGCAGTGTTTGTGCTCATAGTAGGCTACATGGGATTTTTTCTAAACTCACACGTGGTGTCAAGTTCTGATACTTCGCGTGTGGCAATGAATGACATAGCATTTTTTTTATTTGAACGTCATCCATGGTTCGGATACGGACCTGGTCAATTTATTGAACAGCTTGGTCAGACGTACGTATTCACGATTAACTTTGGCGCACCACTTGATGCACACGGATTTTTACAAAAAATTGGTGTAGAAGAAGGTATCTTTGGTTTGATTACATTTTGCCTTTTTCTGGGTTTGGTTCTTTGGCGTGTCTATAGAGCAAGACACGAAGTAGATACTGTGCGACTGATTGAGTTATTGTTTTTAATGGTTCTTGGTGCAATTATATTTCAATTGTTTGATACGTCCTATTTTATCGCAAATATGTGGTTGCCAATTGGTGTATCATTGGCTGGAGTACGCGTACTTCGTACACGCTAGAAATTTGCGATTAGATTTTTTTTATGTCGCGTCCGATTCACATTGTCCATATTATTCCTACCCTTCATTTTGGTGGAGCAGAACGTTTTGTGATTGATTTGGCAAATGCAAGTACTGGTTCTGAGTTTCAGCATAGTATTATTGTTTTTTTTCACAATACACCGCTTGCTCAGCAACTCTCGCAAGTAGTTGACGTACATGTCGTTGAAAAATATGGACAACTAAGTTTTAATTTATTTGGAAAGTTGGAGCGAAAATTAAAAGAAATTAGCGCTGATGTTGTACACACACATTTGTTTGGTGGCGATCTCTGGGGACGTGTTGCTGCAAGACGATTGAATGTACCAGTTATAACAACTGAGCATGCATTGGCAACAGATGTTGGTTGGTTCAAGACAAACGTAAAGCAGTGGTTAGTTGGTTTGTCTGATGTTTATGTTGCACCGTCACAGGCTATTTCTTCTTTTATTCATCATGAATACCATGTGCCAACTGAAAAGATACACGTCATTTATCATGGTGTACAATTGGATCGGTTCCAAAACATTTCACCACTTACATTTTCAGATACACTTCGCTTGCTTACGATTGGTCGTCTGGTATACGAAAAAGGGCAGGATATTGGATTGTCCGCAGTGGCACGACTATCAGATATACCATTAAATTATCGTATTGTTGGATCAGGAAAAATGAAAGAACAATTAATTTTGCAGGCTGACGTTCTTGGAATTGCTGATCATGTTATATTTGAGCATCCAATTACAGACATTCCACACGTGTTTGCTACATCAGATATACTGATTGTTCCATCACGTTCAGAAGGACTTGGATTGGTTGTCATTGAAGCTATGGCATCTGGGCGATTGGTTATTGGTACACGTACAGGTGGTATTCCAGAATTGATTCATGATCATACAAATGGGATTCTTGTTGACACTGATGATCCTATTGATTTGGCTCGAGCAATTCGTTGGGCACACGAACATAAAAAAGAAGTTATGAAATTGGCAATACAAGCGAGAGTTGATGCTATTGCACAATATGGCTTGGACAAAATGGTAAAGAAGTATGAAGTAATATATAAAAGTTTGCTAGATAATAAAAAATTAAATTAGTTTACTTATATATGACAATTTTACAAATACACAAATACTATTGGCATCGTGATGGTGCATCAAATTATATGTTATTTCTTTCTGATTTATTGGAAGCAGCTGGGAATACTGTTGTTCCTTTTTCAATGAAACAACCACAGACGTTGGATTCACAGTACGCAAAGTATTTTGTATCAGACATGGATCTTGCACATCCAGAGAATATTGGGGTACTAAAAAAAATACAATCAGCTGGGCGTATGATTTATTCTGTACAAGCAAAGAAACAAATGCAATTACTTATAGATGACATTGGTCATGTTGATGTTGCACATTTGCACAATATCTATCATCATATTTCTCCTTCAATCCTGCCAGTATTGAAAAAAGCTGGTGCGTCAATCGTGATGACTTTGCATGATTACAAATTGATTTCACCAAATTATAGTTTGTTTCATCATGGCGAAATACATGAAGAAAATGCAACAGGTTGGTATATATCCTGTCTTGGGCAAAAATGTATGAAGGATTCATACACACAAAGTGCTGTAGTAACTGCAGAGATGATTTGGCATCACAAAATAATGAGATATTATGAGAGATATATTGATAAATTTATTACACCGAGTCAATATGTAATGGATATATGTATTCGGCATGGGTGGTCCAAAGAAAAATTTGTGCATATACCAAATCCGATTGATATGCGTGGATTTTCATTACAAGAACATGATGATGGATACGTTGCTTATGTTGGTCGTTTGTCAGAGGAGAAAGGTGTAAATGTATTGCTTGAGGCAATAAAGCAAACTCCAGATATTCAATATCGGATCGTAGGTGATGGACCAAAACGAGCGGAATTTGAGTCTTATGTAAAAAAAGAACAGATGACGAATGTGCACTTTGATGGATTTTTGAGTGGCGATAAACTGAAAGTTGCTATTGCGAATGCTCGTGTGCTTGTAGTGCCATCCATTTGGTATGAAAATTATCCATACAGTGTTTTGGAACCAATGGCAATGGGAAAGATTGTGATTGGAAGCAACATCGGTGGTATTCCAGAACAACTTCCAGAGGCTTTGCTTTTTCCTCCGCATGACGCAGTAGCACTTGCTAAATGTATCAAACGATGGTACAATACCTCACTTTCTGATCGTTTGCAGATGGGTCACAAATTGCGAGAACGTGTTGAAAAAACTAATGATCCAGAAAAACATGTGCAAGCTATTGAAAAGCTATATCAAGAAGTTATGAAAGTAAAGAGATAATATAACAAAAAGATGATGAAACTATTTTACAACAATGCACACAAGTACAGGTCTCCATGTGGGAGTGCTATATTTTTATTTTTTGTTATTCTTGTGGTAAGCATAAGTGTTGCTCCAGTTCTTGTTCATGCACAGACAACATCTACATCTTTTGTACCTTCAGGTTCTTTTCCACGTTTGGCGAATTATTTTTTGCATTGGACAATGACGCCAGCACAGGCAAAACAATTATCAAAATGGGACATTGTTGTTTTGGATATGGAGATGCAGCACACAGAGCCTAATTTAATCAGGCAGATGCATATTTGGAATCCAAATATTAAAATTTTAGTCTATATTACTCCAGAAGAAATTATAAAAAATGCCAACTCTTCATACAGTGTCATGCGTCAGCAGTTTGTGTCTGGTTTGTCACCAACGTGGTATCTGGTAAATAGTCAAGGTAAACAATTGAGTTGGTGGAACGGCACATGGTTGCTGGACGTTGGCAATAATGCTCCTATGGTAAATGGCGAACGATACAATCAATATCTGGTCAATTTTGTTTCGCATACACTTCTTGGAAGTGGACTATGGGACGGAGTTTTTTATGATAATTCGTGGGACAATATCACTTATTTTGCTGGCAAGGATATAGATATGAATCGCGATGGTATAAAAGATACTAATCCTGATCAGGCATGGCGGAATGGTATGAAATATATTTATGATCAAACTCGCACAGAGACTGGTGGAAAATATATAATTTTAGGCAATGGAATGATTACTACGTATATAAATAATCTGGATGGTGTACTGATAGAGAATTTTCAAAAGCAACCATGGTCGCAGGTGATGAATGTATATCAAACCTATGAATCAAGGTCATTAAATAAGAATCCAATTGTGTTAATCAATTCCAATGGAGATAATTATAATGCTAAAAAGCAATATCAGCGTATGCGATATGGTCTAACCAGCGTATTACTCAATAACGGATACTATAGTTATGATTTTGGTGATACAGATCATGGACAGACGTGGCAGTATGACGAATATAGTGTTGATCTTGGAAACGCAAATAGTGTAGCATCATCAGAGCATAAGTATACAACATATAAGCCTGATGTATGGGAACGAACATTTGATCATGGGATTTCTCTAGTGAATAGTACTAATCAAAGTACAACCGTATCACTTGGTGCTACCTATGAAAAAATTCATGGAGTTCAAGATCCTGCAGTAAATAATGGTGCTATTGTCTCAAACATAACATTGCGACCTAAAGATGGTTTGATACTGCTCAAAACTTTGAGTACACTTAATGATGTATTATTCCCCAATGGGTCTTTTGCAAGATTCCTTAGACCTGATGGTAGCCATGTTCGCAATGGTTTTTTTGTATTTGATAGTACCAAGTCTGGTGGCGATGAGATTGAACATATTGATTTGAATGGTAATGGTAGACGTGATCTGATAGTTGTATCTGGGAATCAACTTAATGTTTGGCGCGATGATGGAGAGTTGTACATGCGTGTCTATCCGTATGGAGCAAACTATCATGGATCCATTCGTGTGGCTGTTGGTGATTTGAATGGTGATGGAAAAAAAGAAGTGTATGTAGCTCCAGCATCTGGTTATCCTGCACCGATTAAAGTCTATACATATTTTGGTGAGCAAGAGGGTGCTGGTTGGTATCCGTTTGGCAAAAAATATGCTGGTGGTTTTAGTCTGGCAGCAGGAAATGTTACTGGTGGAATGGGGCAAGAATTGGTGATTGGTGCAGGTACTGGTGTGGCACCAACCGTGAGTGTATTTAATAATCAGTTTCAACAATTATACAAATGGAATGCTTTTGAACCCTCGTTTCGTGGCGGTATTAGTGTTGCGACAGGTGATGTGAATGGTAATGGAAAGGATGAAATTATTGTTGGTGCAGGTCCTGGAAAGAAGCCACTTATTCGTATATTTAATGCAAAAGGTAACTTGCTTTATCCACAGATACAGGCATATAATTCATTCAATACACCTGGGATTCAAGTGGGTGCTGCAGATGTTGATTTTGATGGCAAAGCAGACATAATCGGATATAGTACTGGTGTATTCTAGTCTTGAGAATAAATATTTTATTGAAAAAATAACGACATAAAAACTCCACTGATTTGAACAGTGGAGTTTTTATTTTGTGGTTATTTGGTACTGCTAAAATGATTGTATGAGTAGAACTATTATGCTGTTTGTGTGTGTGGTTGTTTCATCGGTTTATTTGTTGCCACTTGTATAGGTTTGTATACCTGCATAATCTGTGGCATGACAACATCCCATGTATACTGATTGAAAACCGTACCGACATTTTGTGTTACCAGATTCTGACGTTCTTCAAACGAAAGTGTAAAAAAATTACGCAGATTTTCAGTAATAGCAGAAACGTCATTTTGGATAAACAATGCATTTGGATCATGAATCAATTCCAAATGCTCAGGTATATTGGAAACTAAAATTGGTGTTCGTAATGCCATCGCTTCCAACACAGTGATTGGTAATCCTTCTTTGAGTGATGGATGGACTTGTGTTGTAGCATAAGACATCAATTGATGAAGAATAGCACCAGATTGAAATCCAGTAAAGATAATATCATCTGAAGAATCAGCCTGTTCGTGGAGTGTTTTTGTGTAGTTATTTTTGTATGCGGAATCACCGATTATTACTAATTTAAGTTCTTGTATCTCTGGATTAGTTGAAGTTTTCTTTAATTCTTGAAATGCATCAATGAGTAAATGTACGCCTTTATGCCGAATCAATCTGGAAACTATAGTAATATATTTGTTTGGTTCAATTCCAAATTGTTCAAAAATTGCCTTATCCATAATCGGTTTTTTGCATAATTCAACTGCATTCGGAATGTACGTTGTTTTGTGATTGAATTCGTCCAGACAATAATTTTGTAGACTTTCAGATACTGTGATAGTCTCATCACTAAAGTTGTTTGCACTATATTCACCTAGACGTAGTACAAATTGTGCAATACGTCCCCATTTTTGATGGAATCTATCAATAGAATGGAACGTAATGACCACCTTTGTCTTTGGAGCAAAAAGTTTTGGTATCCATGCAAGCAGTGCTGGACCCACGCTGTGATAATGAATCACATCGTAGTGTTGAAACAGTGCATGAATAGTAGAAAAGAATACATGAGAGATGGTATCAAAGTACTTCGTATGGATACTCGGTATATATACCAAATGTACACCATCAAGAATTTTTTGTTTTCCGCCTGTGTACCACGCGCGATTATACGTGGTAACATCATAGTCCAATGTGGCTAAGTGCACACTTAAATCATGGACATGGCGTTCAACGCCTCCATATGTAGCTGGCATTCCTTTTTGTCCAATCATTGCGATTTTCATAGTATTTTTTTAGATAACATCACACTATGTCATAAATCTTAGATTTTGTCAATAGGGAAGAGAGAATTATCTTTGTAAATACAAAAAATCTTTCTGTTTATAGAAAAATTATTTCAGTATTTTTTTATATGTGCTTCAATGTACAAGTGTTCCTCTGGATTTGCCAATCAAATCTGTAGGGATAGCAGTGGTTAGTGCACCAAAAGATTTTGTTATGTCAGTATTAGTAAAGGCATCGTGTCCATAGATTTTTGTGTATTCAACAAGTACTGGCGTACTACCTTTTTGTATTGTTGTTGGAGTCAATCCGAGAGCAAAGAATATGCCAGCTCGTTCGTGTGGATTCAAATAATTGAGAGACCACGATACTATATGTGTACTGGCATTATAGGTTGCATCGCTTCCATTACTAACACTTGTTTTACCTATCCATTTTATATTTTTATTTAACTGGACTGCCACGTGAAGGTTGTCAATTTTGTTAGTTGTATTTTTCATCTGTACTAGCACCCAATACATAGTTTGCGTTCCAACAATCGGTGGAAGTGGCCCAAGACCCAACTGATCGCCTTCATTTGTATAGTAACGCAATTCTACTGAACTCAATAATTGTGTTGCTACTGGGAGCGGTGTGGTTTGAGTAGTTATTTCATACGGATTAACAGATACGCCAGCAACCCATGCACGAATACGCGGAGTAAGTATAAGTGTTACATTTGTTCCACTAATTTTGATTGGATTTACAGGAATAAATATGGTTAGCGTTGTAGAAGTATGTGCGAGTAGTTGTCGTAAATTTGGACTCTGTGTTTCATTAAATACGAGTTCTCCATGTGTGTATCTAGCATTATTTTTTTGTATTAACGCAGAAGTGGAAATTAGTGATGGAGGTATTGGAATTGACACTGTGAGATGTTTCAAATCAGCAGTTCCTGTATTTTTCAGTATAAGATGTACTGTCCGAATGTCTCCAGCTTTTGCTGGTGCCGTATTGTTCCAAGTTGCCATTGCAAAAATTGATGGATGCACAATACTAAATATGTGAGTAGCTGGTGATTGAGGCAAAACAAAATTATTGACGGTTATCTCTGGTGTGATGCGTATAGTCGTTGTTTGAGTATTTTGTTTTTGTAAACGCAGTGTTCCTGTGACAGTTGCTGTGCTACCTGCTGGCATATTTGAAATAATCCAATTATTTTTCATTATTGTTCCAGTTGTATGTTGTGAAGCAAAGATAGACATAGTTCTTGTGCTAGTAAGAGGAACAATTATATTTGTAAGCGGACGAGCCGATGTATTTCTCAATGTCAATGAAAATGGAATATCATTTTGTGGAAGAATTTTATCTGGAGCAGTGATAGTTATGCCCAGAATTGAATTGCGTAAGGTAGTCAAGATAAGTGCTGTTTTGATTTCTTCTATAGAGCGATGATTTTGATGATAGGAGAGAGAGGCACCAACATGTAAATCAGTATTTGGGATACCAAACAATAGTCCAGAAAATGTGAATGTACCAGATGCGTTCGGAGAGATGGTAGATAAATGGAATGTATGTGTACGCGCGGTGTACGAACTTGTTGCACTGGTATTGAGCAATACAAAACCACGAGGAACCTGAACAGTTATTGCAGGACTAATCAGTGAGACATGACTTGCGTTGTGATATGATATAAGGTAAATAACGTGTTCGCCACTTTTTATGCGTGTAGAATTTATGGTTGTATGCTGTAGTGCAAGAGTGAATGAAATTTTATTTAGAATAGTTGGATTATATGTAAACCAGAAAATAGATATAATGATTAAAAAAATAGTACTTAAAATGAGCAACATGTCAAACAGGAATAGTTTTCGTGCATGAATGAAACGTAGATGATATTTTTTTTTGTAGTATAGTTCAAGGAAATGGATAGGAGATATGAGCAATGCCAAAAACCAGCGATGTGGTGCATGGAATAGGTGATGTCTGGTCAGATATTTTTTAACCATTTTCATAAGAGAAGTTACTTTTCTTTATAGTATCACGATTTGCATGGAAAAGCTATTGGAAAACCACTGATTTCTCAGTGGTTTATTCTTTTGTTGATTGTTCATTTTTATCTTCATCTTTCTTCTTTTTGTGTATACTTTTGGTACTTGGAGAATAGAGCGTATTATTGATTTTCCATTTGCTAACAAATTGTCCAATACCACGTTCTTCGGTTTTGTTTTTAATTGTTGTTTTTTGTTGCGACCATTTGACCAGACTTTCAAAGTTAATTTTGTATCTGTTTGCTACTACGATGTATGTAAATTCTTGATTTTTGATAGCACGACGAATGGTTTGTGGATTGACACCAAATAAACGTGCTGCTTCTGAAATAGAAACTCTAATAATTTCTTTTGGCTGATTTGGAGTCGCCATATTGTATGTTTGTATATAGTTGTTTATACAAACTCTATCATATTTCTCTTTTTACGTCAAGTGTCCATTAGTATGTCTTTGAATTATATTTTTCATAAAAATACTAATAAAGTATACACTATTGTATACAATTTGCATTTTTCATATTTCTTAAAAAATAATAGATATACT
>QIHL01000022.1 GCA_003230965.1 Candidatus Magasanikiibacteriota bacterium
TATTTTACTTTAGTAAATTTTATTATTACATTCGTTCTGGAAATTATTATGTTTTCTGTTCAGTCCAGTTTGCCATCTGTGGGTTCAATACTATTATTTTTTTTAGTACTATATAGTTTTGCTGTTTTGCTTCCTAATCTTGGTGTTACAGTACGTCGTTTACATGATATTGGAAAAAATGGGTGGTTTATTCTTATTTCTTTAATTCCAATTATTGGATTTTTCTGGATTTTTGTATTGCTTATTTTGGATAGTACTCCTGGTGACAACAAGTATGGTTCAAATCCAAAAGGAGTAGTTGCGCCAACAATACAAACACCTCCAGCTCCGACTGCTTAGTATTTGTTTTTTTCGTTTCATACAGTAAAAAACTCCCAAAGTATTGGGAGTTTTTGTTTACTTGCCAGAAAGTAATAAACTTGTGTATACTGAATATATTATTTTTTGACTATGCTTCCAAAAGAAAATCGTCTAAAAAAAATGAAAGATTTTGAACTTTTGCATAAACATGGACAGTTTGTTGGTGATGATATAATTTCAATAAAAGGATGGCAGATTGATCCGAGTGTGGCACCGAAACGTGGATACATGAAAGATGATTTAAAAATTGCGTTTGTTGTTGGGACAAAAGTGAGCAAGAGTGCGGTAAAACGCAATAGACTAAAGCGACAAATGCGTGAAGTCGTTCGTTTGCTTTTGAAAGATAATCAAATTGAGCGCGGTTATTTTATAGCGATTATGGCAAAACCAACATTACTCGGTGCATCTTTTGAAGATATAAAAAAAAGTATCAATGTGCTTCTTTTTCGTGCACATGTTCTCATATTAACAAAAAATAAAAAATAAAATTTTTATGAACAATAAGAATTTTTTTACACGCATTATTTATTTACCGAGATATTCAATTCTCCTACTGATTTTTTTGTACCAAAAAATACTTTCGCCTGATCATAGTTTTTGGGGAAAAGCATTACATCACCATGGATACTGTAAATATTATCCAACTTGTAGCCAGTACGGCTATGAAGTAATAAAAAAAAGAGGATTATTTATTGGTATTCCTAAAACTATTTGGCGGATTTTGAGATGCAATCCTTGGAGCAAAGGTGGAATTGATTTGCCAAAATAATAAAACTCCACAAGCATGGAGTTTTATTATTGTTTTATTTCAATAATTTTTGATTGATTTTTTTGTCCTTTGATTATTTTAATTTGTGATTGTGGAATTTTCCATGTAGTTGACAAAAATTTTATCAGTTGTTTATTTGCTTTTCCGTCTGTCGGTACAGCAGTCAGATGGATTTTGAAAGAGCCATCAGATTGCTTGAGGATTTTATTTTTTGATGCACGTGGAATCACGCGAATATAAATTTGTTTGGTCATATTCAATATGCCATTGCTTATTGTATTTGCAGATGAAAACTCTAAACCAAAATTTTATTTCTTTTTTTCTGTATTGAGAATTTGTTTTTTTAACCAGTCTATTACCTTTCTATTTTGGAGTGTCATAGTAATAGTATCGCGAACTTCACTACGTTTCAAATTATCCAAGTATTCTTTATTTTTTGCGTATGTAGTTTCAAGTATTTTAATTTCAGCCTCAAGTTCATCGTCTGTCACGGTCAAATTATTTTCTTTTGATACACTACGAGAGATGAGTGCTGCTTTGGCGCGTTTTTCAGCTTGCTCACGGAAATCTTCAGACAGCGTTTTTTCATCTTTTTTGATATCAGCAAGGTATTGAGAAATTTCCACACCATTTTTTTCCAAATCCCGTTTTAATTCATAAAACATTTTTTGACGTTCTGCGTCTATTAGTACATCTGGAATTGGTTCAAATGTGCTTTTTTCAATGAGTTGATCTAGAATTGCAATTTCTACTTTTTGGTTTGCCTTTTGTTCTGCCTCTACCTCCATGTTGTTGCGGATTAATTCTTTCAGTTTTGCGACGCTCTCTTGCCCAAGTGTTTTTGCTAAGTCATCAGAGAGTTCTGGTAACTGACGTTCATATACCTCTTTCACATTTACTTTGAATGTCACCTTTTTTCCAGCTAGGTGTTTTTGGTAGTGTGTTTTTGGGAACGTGAGATCAAAAGTTTTTTTATCACCCTTTTTTACTCCCTCCAATTCTTTATTAAATCCAGGAATATAATGTTGTTCACTCAAGTAGACTTGGTGGTTTTTTGCTTGTCCACCTTCAAGCGGAACATTTCCGTCTAGCATATCCATGTCAATGACTATCTTGTCCGTTCCTGTTGCTGGACCGTTTTTTAGCACTTCGGTTGCATGCATGCCACGAATTGCATCAAGTGTTTCATCAACTTTTTTTTCTACGATAGGTTCTTTTTTTAGTTCTACTTTTATTTTGGAAATATCAGCGAGTTCTATTTTTGGTAACTCGGCAACAACAGCTGTGTATACAATATTATTGTCAGGAGCTAACTTTTCTACATTAATTTCCGGCATGCCAATTGTGTCCAATCCTTCTTTTTTGATTGCACCAGAGAATGTTGCCTTTACGATGTCTTGCAATGCTTCTTGTAAGATCGCCATATCACCGACTTGTTGTTGCATGATGTCAAATGGAACCTTACCTTTGCGAAACCCCTTGACTGTTTTTCGCTCAGAGATACGTTCTGCAGCACGATTCAAGTATTTTCCGTATTCTTCTGGTGTCACAGTAACTGTTAATTTAATTTGTCCTTTGTCTTGCTTTTCTGTTGTGTAGCTCATAGAAAAATTATACTGGATAATAAAAATAGCATAGCGAAGGATAGAAAAAATGTCAAGGTTGACTTATATGTTATTTTTGAGCATACTATGAAACGCATTATATGAAGTATCATGCAAAAAAGCTATTTCTCTATTTTTTGAAAAGTCTTATTTATATTAAGCGTCTGCTTGTTGTTAGTAGTCGTGCTTTTATAAAAGTAGGGCTTTTTTTATTAAATTTTTATCAACGCACAATTGGATTCCGGATCTATGGTTTATTTCATCGCTGGAAGCGTGTCGTAGAAGATGCACGTCTCAGTGGTAGTTGGTTTATAGAATTCATAGGGAAACGGAGCACTCTGCAGATTGCATTATTTTTTGCAGCATTTGTTGTGATGATTCCGTATACAAGGATTTATTCACAAAATTTGAATGTATTACCAGGTACAAATACACTTCTATATACACTAGTTGGACCACGAAGTGACGGAGATGCTCCTCCGCCAACGCTCATAGTTGAGAGCGGACAAGTTAAACAATACGTAAGTAGTACACAGACGTGGAGTGCTGGCGCAGTCACTAATCAGCAACAATCAGCAAGTGGAAAAGTTGCACAAACACCACCACCCAATCTTTCAAGCGTCAGTAGTGGTGGCACAGCTATTACTGCACCAATAATTATGCCAGGGGGGACACTGCATAGACAAGGTAGTTCGCCACAAACACCTGCTTTGTCTTCTACTGGATTACATGCTGTAAGTCGTTCACAGATTATTAAATATACAGTTCGGTCTGGCGATACTATCAGTGGCATTGCAGAACGTTTTGGCATAAGTATTGCAACAGTTCTTTCTGTAAATAATTTAACAGCTCGTTCCTATATACAACCAGGGCAGACACTGACAATTCTTCCAACAGACGGTATTATTTATATTGTTTCTAGAGGAAATACTGTACTTGGAATTGCAAACAAATACGATGCAAAAGCATCTGAAATTATTGCATATAACAATCTAAACGTAGGTGGCACTAATTTACAAATTGGTCAACAGCTTATTATTCCTGGTGGTAAAGTACTGCGAGTAGTTTCATCTCGTCCAATCTATAGACCATCTGTACGCACAGTTAAGACGTTTCATAGAATCGCTGCACCACCGCCTTCTACACAAACACCTGCTGGGTCAGGTTGGTTGTGGCCGACTAAAGCACATATAATCACTCAATACTTTTGGACTCGTCATCAAGCCATTGATATTGCTGGTCCAATTGGTACTCCAGTCTATGCTACAAAATCAGGGAGAGTTATTACATCGCAGTGCGGATGGAATTACGGATATGGCTGTTATATTATTATTGCACACAGCAATGGATACCATTCGCTTTATGCTCATTCATCAAAATTACTGGTTTCTGTGGGACAATATGTAACTCAAGGGCAAACTATTATGCTTATTGGAACAACTGGAAATTCTACAGGTCCGCATGTTCATTTTGAAATTAGAAAACACGGTGTTCATATAAATCCGCTCCGGTTTATCCGTCCGCCGTCTTAGTAGTAGGTTTAAATTTTTGGACGATATTGTAAAGCTTCAGCAATATGTTGGCTTTCAATTTTTTCCATACTATCAAGATCAGCAATTGTTCTCGCGAGTTTGAGCATCCTGTGATATGATCGTGCAGATAGATGAAGACGATTGACAGCTTCGCGCATTAGTTGTACTGAGTCTGTTTCAAGTTTACAAAATTGTTGGATGTCACGATTTGTCATATCGTTGTTCGTTCTGTGCGGTGTATTTTTTAAACGAAATTGTTGTCGTTCTCTGGCTGCCGTTACTCTATTTTGAATTTTTTTTGATGATTCTGCTAATTCATCAGTAGATAATTTTTCAAATTCAACACGTGGGACTTCAACATGTAAGTCAATGCGATCAAGAAGTGGTCCACTAATCTTTTTTTGATATCGGTTAATCATGACTGGGCTACAAGTACAATGTATGTCTGGATCGCTAGCATAGCCACATGGGCACGGATTTTGGCTTGCAACCATCATAAATCTAGCTGGGAACGTAATTGTTCCTTGTGCACGTGAAATCGTAATAATTCCGTCTTCTAATGGTTGTCGAAGTGTTTCTAGTACATGGCGAGGAAATTCTGGGAATTCATCAAGAAATAAAACACCACGGTGAGATAAAGAAATTTCTCCTGGTCTAGGAAATTTTCCGCCACCAACGAGTGATACACCACTGGCACTATGGTGTGGCGCGCGAAATGGACGTGTTGTGATGAGCGGAGTTTCTGGTGGTAACATGCCAGCAACAGAATAAATTTTTGTTACCTCTACTGCTTCTTCTTCTGTCATATCAGGTAGAATTGAAGGGAGCGTTCGTGCAAGTAATGTTTTGCCTGATCCAGGAGGTCCAGAAAGTAAAATATTGTGAGCACCACTTGCAGCAATTTCCAATGCGCGTTTCACAAATGTTTGCCCTTTTACGTATGCCATATCAAGAGCATATACTTTATTATTATTCTTTTTCTCTGTTGAACGTGTGTATGGTGAGAGTAATTTATTTCCATTTAGATGATCCAATAAGGAACGGAAAGAGGGAACAGGGTAAATCGTTATTCCATGTACAATGCTTGCTTCCACTGCATCTGCTTGTGGTATATATAATTCAGTAAAGCCATGCTGTGTCGCATAGATAGCTATAGGTAGGATGCCATTTGTGTGTCTCACAGTACCATCAAGTGCAAGTTCACCAACAAAAAGTGCTTTTTCTAGTGCATTCATTTTTATTCCTTCGTATGCTAGATACATACCAAGCGCCATGGGAAGATCATACATACTTCCTTCTTTTCGTACATTAGCTGGCGCGAGGTTAATTACAATACGAGCATTGTTAGGAAATTTTAGTCCGCTATTTTTCCATGCAGTGCGAATACGTTCTTTTGCTTCTTGGATTGCGGTGTCGCCTAGTCCAACGATTTGATATCCGGGCCAAGATCCAGCAATATCTACTTCAATTGTAATTGAAACACAGTCAAGTCCTAAGGCTGCAGCAGAAGAGAGTTTTGTAAACATAAAATTATAAATTATTCATGAATTTGCATGAATGTTTCTTAGTATAACATAAAAATACGCAGAGTGCGTGTCTGCGTGTATGTAATTTTTATTGGATTTATACGCTACGTGTCTATACTATGTAAAAGAAAATAGAAAATGTGTTGTTTGTTTTTGTGATTATTTTTTTACTTCTTTCTTTTCGTAAAGAATAAGTAAAATTGCTCCAATAATAATCATTATATCACCAATATTTATTACACCAGTAAACAGACGAATATAATCAATGGTAAATCCAAATAAAACACGGTCAATATAATTGGAAACTGCACCACCAATAATGAGTACATACGCACCAGCACAATTTGGTTGTTTGTGAAATGTTTTGAGCAGTAGCACAGCAAGTCCGAGCAGGATAAGTGGAGTTACAATTATCACTAGTGTATTATTTATCGGTAAGCTAAAGGCAATTCCAGTATTTTTTAATAATTCCCAGCCAATCCATGGTTTGAAAATATACCAAGAAAAAAATGGGTTTGTATGTGCAATAAATTTCAAAATTTGATCCAGTACAACAAAAAACCCGCTTAATGCTAGCAAGAACCAAAAGCGGGTATGTATTTTCATAGAGAAAAAAGAATCTATTTTTAGATTTCGTCTGTCAACGTTTTTTTGCAACTTACACAAGAACTAGATGTTGGACGAGCTAGTAGACGTTTTTCCTCTATTGTTTGATTACAATATTTACATGTACCATACGTACCATTCTCCAAACGCTCTATTGCTTTGTTCACATCACGTAAACTTTTTTCAAGTGTCTCCTCAAGTGGTTTGTTTGCAGTATAATCAGCGATTTCACGAGCATTGTCCCCAACTTCGTCGCCATATTCTGGATATTCTACGTCATATTCTCCAGCGACGTGCGGATCTTTTTTTGTAAATTTGCTTAATTCCTGTTCTAATATTTTTTTTTCTTCATTTAAGGATTTTTTGATTTGTTTCAAAAATGTAGCAGAGAGTGGTATTTTTTTTGTGGGTTGTATAGTCATAGGACATGCATTAAAAATAGATAAATTTTTTTAAGTATACAAAAAAGTATTTTTTTGACAAGCTAATAAAGAATAAAGTGTATCATGATACATAAAAGCTGTCAATATGCATGTTTTTTGCAAAAATAAAAGGGCCATAGCCCCTAGAAATAATTTTATGGGTTGGCCCTTATTCATGTCGTAAGAATTCGCCAACTAGGCAGTCTGATTGTTCAAAAGTTAAACATTCAGATTGCCTAGCAGGTTATGTGTTCTTCTGACATGGCACCTTCTATCCACTCGGTGGTTTGTTTCTCAACAGGCCGGCGTGAGCACGAGCTGCATTAGCGAGAATTACCTAGTTCCAAGCTTGCCTCTTTCTCCTTATTTTTTTTGTTTATTTTGCTGTGTCCATTATTGCGGGAGCAATGCTCAACCAGACCAATATTGTACACAAGGGTAGGCTTGGAAAAATGGAGCAGATGAGAGGGTGATATGAATCTGGCAAGATGTTGTCAGAAACATATCTGTTGTAATGAGCTTACATACATATAATAGCATAAAAAATTGTTTTTGTCAAGTGGTGATTATCTTGTTTATTTAAGCTAAAAAATTGAGTTTTCCTTCAGAAATTATGTCTAGAGTAGTGTATACAATTATTTTTTTTATGATTTTTTATAAAAGTTATCCACATTTTGATATAGTTTTACACAGATTTATCCACAATTGTGTAGACTAGTGTGTACAAAGTATGTGTTTTTTATTAATTTATTGAATTTTTTATAATAAAAAACTACCTTTCAGCAGTTTTGCAAATTATTTTTTATCTCTTACTCATTGACTCGTCCGCTGTATTCTCCTGTGTCTGTATTGACAAGTATTTTTTCACCTTCCTTAATAAAAATTGGAGATTTCACAACTAGACCGTTGTCAAGTGTAATATCTTTTGTAACATTTCCACCAGAGCTATCACCGCGAACGGCTGGAGGAGCATTCGTTACTGTGTATTGAATTTTTTTTGGTAGTTCTACAGCAACTACATTGCCTTCATAAAGAATAGTAGTAACTTCCAAACCTTCTTTCAAGTATGGAATTTCATCTCCAAGCACATCAGAGTTAACATCTATGGTTTCGTATGTATCTTTATTCATAAATGAGTACATATCTCCATTTTTGTATAGATATTGCATGTTTTGTCTACTGATTTGAACAGTATCTACAGTTTCACCACTTTTGTATGTGATTTCCATGCCTTTGCCTGTAGTAATACTTTTCATTTTTGTTTTAGTAAATGCAGAACCTTTGCCAGGATTAACAAAATGAAAAGTTTTAACTACATACAAATCACCATGATGTCGGATAACAATACCTTTCTTTATATCTGTTGTATCACCCATATAGATTACAATAATGATTTATGTATCTAAAAACAATTCTGACGCTGGTAATACTAGCACATTATTTATGTCTTTGCAACCGGTAAGGATTTGGACTAAACGATCAACACCAAGGGCAATACCTGCTGATGATGGCATAGTACCAACCGCTTCAATGAAGTCTTCATCTATTTGGTAGATATTTTTTTTGAGTTTTTTTCGTTGTTTTTGTTCAATTTCAAAACGGATGCGTTGTTCGTCTGGGTTTGTTAGTTCGCTAAATCCGTTGGCAAGTTCCATGCCATTTATATAAATTTCAACGCGTTGTGCATATCTAGAATCTTTTTCTGACAATTTTGCTAGTGCAGCCATTTGTGCAGGATAGTCGTATATAGCAATGAATCCCATTTTTTCTAACTTTTTTTCAATTTTATTCAAAAAAATACGATAGAAAAGATCTTCAAATGGTTCATCTTCCTTTGTGTTGAACCCGTAGTTTTTGCAAAGTTGTCTCATGCTATCTGTGGTTAGGTAGTCATCTAAATCAATACTAATAAGTTGTTTCCAAAGGTCATGCATTGATAGACGTTGGAGACTGGAGACTGGAGACTGGAGATCTGGTAATCTTTTTTGTATAAAAAGTATAAGTTTTTCAGTATCATGCATGAGATCAAACATATCTGCACCTGTTTTGTACCATTCAATCATGGTAAATTCAGGATTGTGTGTACCACCAAAACTTTCATAATCACGGAAACATTTTGTTAAGGAAAAAATACGATTAAATCCAGATGCAAGCATTTTTTTCATTGTGTATTCAGGCGATGTGTGTAGATACCCGTTAAATATTTTTCCTTGTTCATTATGAATGACGATTGGCATTGGGGAAAGGTATGGTTCTTGTCCTGGCAGACGAACAATCAATGGTGTTTCAACTTCACAAAAACCTTTTGACCAAAAAAATTCGCGTATCAATCGTATGATTGCAAAACGATATTCAAGGGTTTGTTTATTATTTTGTATATGTGCGATATGAGACATATTTATTATACTGTAGATTATTTATAATTTTATTCATGTTTGGATTTGTTGGTAATCTGCATGGTTTAATTATTGGGCAAGTGAATAGATTGACAAATAGAATATTTTTTCGTACAATAGGCTTCACTGTATCCTCATGCGGATGTCGTATAATGGTTATTATCTCGGCCTTCCAAGCCGATGATGCCGGTTCGATTCCGGTCATCCGCTCTAGGAATTTTGTATTCCGTTTAGTTGCGAACAGCACAGGTACTTGAATTAGAAGGATGTATCGTGTATACTAAAGTTCGCTAAAGTTTATTTGTGATAGGAGAACATACAGCGGGGTAGAGCAATTGGCAGCTCGTCTGGCTCATAACCAGAAGGTTCCCGGTTCGAGTCCGGGCCCCGCAACTAAATGCGGTAGTAGTTCAGTTGGCTAGAACGCTTCCTTGCCAAGGAAGAGGTCGCCGGTTCGAATCCGGTCTACCGCTCACTTTTGAGAACATCAACCTACTTTATTGCAATACAATATTTTTTAGAATTAGTGCGACATGATTGGTAAAGTGAATGTGTAAATAATGAATATACGTAGTGTAGTGTTATTTATGTTTTTCGTCAAAGATAAATTGAACAGGATGACAAATAGGGTTTATCCATAAGTTTGCTAGTCTAGAGTCTAAAAAATTACAAAAATTTCAAATATTTTACGTCCAAAAGAATGCTGAAATAAATAACTTAAAAAAGAAGATTATAATTTGTATAT
>QIHL01000068.1 GCA_003230965.1 Candidatus Magasanikiibacteriota bacterium
CACGCAGTGCACCAAGTGTTGTATGTTCTGTTGTAAACGAAATGAGAGAAACAGTAAAGTTATCTTTATCCAACTTCGCAATTGTCAAACTCGTTCCGTCTATAGTTACAGATCCTTTTGGACAAAACCATTTCATCATTTCCTTTGGTGGTTCAACAGTAATTAGCAATGCATCGCCTTCTGATTCAATACATGTTATCACTCCAACACTATCAACATGTCCAAATACGAAGTGTCCGCCAATTTCATCACCAGCATGAAGAGATGATTCTACGTTCACTTTCGTTCCTTTTTTCCATTTTCCAAGCACTGTCTTTTTTAATGTCTCTGCCATGACAACAAAAGTAAGATTATGATTTTGTTTCTGGGTAACTGTTAAACAAATACCATGCACACATACGCTTGACCCAACAGTACAAATATCAGCGACATGTGGTGCATAAACTTGCAAAGTAACACCATCTGTATTGCCAACGATAGCTTTAACTTCTCCAATCTCTTGTACAATACCTGTAAACATAAACTATGTATCTTCTAATACTTCACGAACTAATAGAATATCATCCGCGATTTTTTTCTTCAATTTTTCTTTGGTATCTTGTTTTTCTATTCCACTCACTCGTTGAATTGGATCCACGACAAAAACACATCCGTATAATTCTTTATGTGGAAAATCAAGCAAATATACTTCCACTTTTGCTGGTTCATTCGTAATGACAAGCGCTGCCATATACGTAAGATGATTTACAATAACGCGAGCCGCATAAACGCCAAATTCAAGTTTAGTTTTCTTTGGAGATATATCTAAATTTGCAGTTGGATAGCCAAGTGTGTACCCTACGCCATCACCGTGAACCACTTTTCCGCTTATCATACGTTGACATTATTTAATTTTACTTTGCAACATTTTTTCTGCCTTTTGCAATCCAACATCTATTGGTTCCGCTCCAAAAACAGTTGACGTCACAAACATCGGATCAACAATCACATCAGGAGTAATACCAGTATGATTAATCTCACGATTATTTGGTGTATACCACTTCGCTATTGTCAATTTAAATGCTGAGCCATCAGGTAATGTTTCAAACTCTTGTACAGATCCCTTTCCATACGTTTGTTGTCCCATAATTATAGCTTTTTTATAATCTTGAAGTGCTCCAGATACAATCTCTGCACCAGAAGCAGTTCCACCATCAACCAAGACAACTGTTGGTATTCCATTGAGTGGATGTAATCCGTGCGTTTTGTATGTTTGTATTTTACCATTTCCAAAATGTTCACTTACGACAATTCCAGTTGTTACCCATTCACTCGCCACATCAACAGAGGTATCCAAATACCCACCTGGATTATTCCTCATGTCCAGAATAATACCTTTGGGATGTTTGGGCAAAAGTTTATCAATCGCCTTTTGAAAATCTATTCCAGTATTATTGTTGAAAAAACTGATATGAATATATGCAATATCAGCAGTCTGCATCTTTGAAGTAACACTCGGAACAGTAATAGTATCACGTATAATTGTAAATGACTTTGGTATGGTCCATCCACTACGTAAAATTCCAAGTACCACTGTTGTTCCTTTTTTACCACGAATCAATCTTGCAGCTTGTTCAACAGACATACTAGCTGTACTTGAACTGTTGACAGAAACTATTAAATCTCTGGCATGTAATCCTGCTTTTTGTGCAGGTGAACCAGAGAGAGGTGCAATGACATTCAACTGATTATTTGTATTCATTCCAATTTCTGCTCCAATCCCATCAAATTTACCAGACAAGTCACTCTCAAATGCTTTAGCTTGCTTTGGAGGAAAATAAATTGAGTAAGGATCATTCAATGATGCCATCATCCCTTGCATCGCACCATATAACAGATCCGAATTCTTGACTGTTTTATTATCAACATATTTATATTTTATTTCGTTCCATATCTGCCAAAATTGACTCAAATTTACATTTTCAACTGGGCTATTTTTTTGAGAAAATGCATCAGTTACTCCTGGAGCGAGGACATGCGTTACGCCAAAGGTAGCACCAAATAATACTCCAAGTCCAAAAATGATAACAAACCCAATGGCAAGAAGTAAACGCGTATGTTTGACTATCTGTAAACGTGAATCAATTCTCTTTTGTACAATTGGCTCTTTTTTATTTTCTTCAGACATAATTTTTTATTTAGAAATTCTTTTAATATCTGCACCAGCTGCTGACAAGCGTTCAACCAAATGGTAGTACCCTCGCTCCACAACTTCTGCTTTTTTCAAAACTGATGTGCCATCAGCAGCCAACATCGCTATCAAAAGTGCCATAGCAGGACGCAAAGCAGGCGGAGCTTCCAGAGTGTTTGCAACAAGCGGTGTTGGCCCTTTAATTAAGGCTCTATGTGAATCAAGCAAAAGAACATTTGCACCAAGTTTTTTCATTTCTAAATAGTAAATTGCTCTATTTTCGTAACACCAATCATGTACTAATGTTTCTCCTTTTGCTTGTGTCAAAATTGGAACAAACAATGGAACATTATCTATATTTAACCCGGGAAATGGACGCCCATATAGCTTATCTGGTAATGCTATCAGATCTGATGGATAAAGTTCAATATCAACAATGTCTAGTTTTCCATTTTTACTTTTTCGTTGGTTTTTTAATTCAAATTTTTGCCCCATGATGGATAACTTTTGCAATTCCAATTCCAGAAATTCAATCGCGCAATTAGTAACTGTAAGGTGAGACTTGGTCGTTGTAGTCAGTGAAATCCATGCCATCGCATCTACTGGATCTGGTGAGACAAAATATTCATTTACCCCATGCAATGATTTAACACCTTCAATCGTCAATGTTGTAGTTCCAATACCTTTAATCTTTGCACCCGCAGATTCAAGAAAAAAACAAAGATCTTGTACCATATAATTAGCTGATGCAAAAGTAATCGTCGTAATTCCAGGTGCAAGAACCGCAGCCATGATTACATTTTCTGTTGCTGTATCACCAGATTCATACATGACGACGTGGTTAGCTTTCAATTCTGTACAAGAAATATCATAGTACTTGTTTCTTGATTTGACATGAACACCAAGTGATTCAAGAGCAATAGTATGCGGCCGAATAGTCCGATTCCCAAGTTTACATCCGCCTGATTTATATACACGAAATTGTTTTTCTCTTGCCACAAGTGCACCAAACAAAACAAGAGACAAACGCAATGTGCTACACAATTTTTTGTCAATCGTATCAAGCGTGAGTGAACCTGAAGTATCAATTGAAAGTGTTGTTTCATCAATCCAATTAAAATCTGCACCAATACTTTTTAACAATTCAATAGCATGCAACACTTCATCTACTCTCGTCATATCTTTCAATATAATTTTTCCTTTCACTAATAAAGATGCAAAAATAAGTGCATACGGAGCATTCTTGCCAGAGGTTGTTTCTATTGTTCCAGAAAGTTTTTTTCCTCCTTCAATACGATATTCAGACATGCAAATACAGATATAACATATGATATTAGTATAGCGTAAAAACTAAAGAAAGGCAAACTCAAACAAAATTACAAAAACTGGCTTTTTTAAAAAAAATGTTGTAGGCTGTAGATACTATGTCTTATCTCAATTCATGGCTTACACGTCCTGTGAGGCTCGGCATCATGATTATCTTGATTATGTCTTTTTTTGTTATTGCGCCTCTCATAATTTTGTATACAGCAGGGTACAGATATGACTTCTCAAAACAAAAAATTGAACAAACTGGAGTATTGAGTATTGATGCCAAACCACGTGACGTCACAGTATATCTGAATGGCGTACATATCAAAAAAACTATGCCAATTCGTTTGCCAAATCGTGCACCTGGGACATATACATTGCTGATGAAAAAAAATGGCTATCAAAATTGGACAAAGGATGTTACTATCAAAAGTCAAAAAACAACCTACATCAAAAAAATTACACTCTTTAAAAGTAGCTTGCCGATACTCATCCAAAAATTTCCAAATAAAGATATTATAAACGCAATTGTATCACCTGATGGTACATACGTACTAATGACACATGCACAACAACAAATATTTTCCGTTACATTACTTGACACACGGACAAATACAAAAACGACAATTGAAAGAGAAAATAGTACAAAGCCACCACGTGTGAGTTGGTCACCAAGTGGAGATATTGCAATTATTGAAACAACGAATGCAACTGGTGATCATGTAATACTTATTCATGCGAATACACCAAATAACACTATTCCTTATAACTATGACGCTGGACAACTAAAACCAGCATTTGAATGGACACAGGACAACACTTTACCTCACTTATATGTACAAATAGGAAAAACCATCCATGAACTTTATGAATCAACTGACACTGTTGTTGCGACAATACCAAAAAATATACCATGGTATGTAGACCCAGATAATGTGGTTTGGACAACGAGTAATGATGGACAGACAGTATTTCGTCTTAACGATCATACAGATGTAATAACACCATCACTGTCTGATGGAGAATCTATCACAAATATTATATCAATAAACAAACAACGCGCGATTTTACGGACACAAAATCACACACTTGTAGTACATATGAATATACCGCCCAAACAACAAACTACACAAACACTTAATACACAAAATGAAATTCACAATACAACGAGTGGCGAGTGGGAGACATGGTCAGGATTGGAATTGTGGAGTTTGTATTCTAATGGAGGTATAGCACTACTCAATAGAACAAATCAACATATTCGTGATGTATTGCCTCTTGATATGTATGGCGTATTACTCTTGGTGCAAAATCATGCACTTGTTGCATTCAACCCAGGATACTACGTGACACATATACTATTTAACAATGGAACAATTCAATCTGCTGGCGTTGATATGAAGCAACGGATTATTATATTCTGGGGCTCTATTGGCAATCAAGAAGGACTCTACCAGTTGACATATTGATATGTATTGATAATCTTAAATTTTTATTTCTCTACATCTCAACTATAGTATTATCACCAATCACCATTCTTTGTCCTTGAAATTTACCTTTTGGTTTTTTAATTAATTTTATTTTTTTACCAAGTAAACTATCACTAATGCAAATTGGCACACAAATTTCTGCATTTTCAAGTATAATACTATTTTTAATTGTAGCTCCAACAATTTCTGTCCCAGACCCCACAGTTACATAAGGACCAATTGTACAAGATTCTAATACACAATTCTCCGCAATAATAACAGGACCATGCAAAATGACATCTTTTTTAATCTGTGATCCAATACCAATATGAACATTGCCTTCTATTACTACACTAGAATCCATCACATTATGAATTAAAAATTTATTAGTATCAAGCTGATCTAAAAGTAATTGATTTGCAATAATTAAATCTTCTATCTTTCCTGTGTCTTTCCACCAACCTGTAATTTCTTCATAACCAACTTTTTTTCCTTCTTTCAAAAAAAGTGAATGAATACTAGAAATTTCATATTCTCCACGTGGACTTTTTTTTATTCTTTCAAAAGCATCAAAAAAAACTTTTGATTTATACAAATATATTCCTGTAACCGCAAAATCATTTGGTGGATAAGCTGGTTTTTCAAGAACATCAATAAGTGTTCCATCTTTTTCAAAAACAGGAACACCAAAAAAACGCGAATCATCTACATGTGATAACGCAAGCATACAATCAAATTTTTCTTTTTCAAATTTATGAAAAAACGGAATAAGACTTCCAAGAAAAATATTATCAGATAAATAAAAAAGGAACGAATCATCACCAATAAACTTTTTTGCTTCATTCACTACATGAGCAATACCTTGCGGTCCACCAGTCTGTTCAAAAAATGTAATTTGGATACTCCAGTGCCCGCCATCTCCAATTGCACGTTGTAAGCTTTCTTCTCCAGGATTCACATTAATAAAAATTTCTTTCACGCCTGCTTCAACAACTTTATCAATAGCATGAAAAATCATTGGTTTATTTGCTAATGGTAAAAGATGTTTATTTGTTGTTGTCGTTACAGGATAAAGACGTGTTGCTCTACCTCCACCTGTCAAAATTGCTTTTTTTATTTTCATAAAATTACCACCAGATAAGTCCTTTTACAACAATCCAATAGTAGATTTGCATAATTGGATTCCCAATATATTTCAGAACAAAATTTTTCATCTGTTCTTCTTGAAAATGAATAGTAGGAACAGAATAACGGAAGAGATACCGATCACTTACTTTGCGCAACTTTTGTACTCGCTTACGTTTTCCCAACCATAATTTCCAATTTTTAATATGAAACCAATACTGCCATACTTTTATACGTTTGTCTAGCCAACCACCCCGCCATGCAAAGAACCATAACCCAACTTCAAGTGCAATATTGATAGGAAGTAACAGCAAGAGTGTGGGTAAGCGAAAAAATATGAGCATAACCGCATAACGATTACGTTCCATCCAAAAAAATTTTTCAACACTTCTACTAAATTGATACTTATGATAAAAAAAGGAATTGCCAACTAAAACAATACGATACCCAAAAGAACGTAACCGTAATGACCATTCCAAATCTTCATGATACATAAAAAAATCAGTATCCCACGATCCATATTTTTTGATCACATCAGTAGACACCAACAAAGCTGCGCCACTTGCATACGAGATATCTTTTACTTTAGGCAAATCCACATCTGCAATTGGAAGACGATATTGATCACAAAAACCAAAACCAAGATAATGAAATGAATTCCCAGCACTGTTAATTAATTCTGTCTCAGGATAAAGCAACATAACTGATTGCGCCAAGCCAATTGTTTTGTCTGATTCCAATGTTTCCACCAACGGTTCAAGAGCATTTGTCGCAAAAAAACCATCATTGTTGTGAAAAAAAACATAATCAAATCCATGTTCAATAGCCCAGTCAACACCTTTGTTATTTCCACCTGCAAAACCCAAATTTTCTGTTTGTGGCAAAATTGTAACATGTGGAATTTCTTTTCCGGACAATGACAGTACTGTATCCTCAATATAATAAATAAATGATCCCTCTTTTGGATGTGGATTGCTTACAATAATAAACTCAACTTTATCCTTTGGATAGGTCAACTTTTTCAATGCCGAAATTGCGTCATCAATATATGACTGGTTGTGATAATACAACAAATAAACAATGGCAATTTTAGGATAGTTTTGCATAATATCTGTAATGATGTCTCCACTTCCAAATATATTTTAACCAACTTATTAGATGAATACGCGCTAATTTGTTTTTAAATAAAGCTTTAATAATACCAGGAACTTTTGCAGATTCACGATTATACACGTGCTGAATAACAATATCATTTACGTAATATACTGGCCACCCTACATCCCACATGCGGTGACACCAATCTGCATCTTCAAGATACATAAAATAGCGATCGTCAAACCAACCAATTTCGTCTACCACTTCTTTTCGTACCATCATGGCTGCACCAAGCACCCAATCAACAGGCCGAGTTTGATTATGATCAAAATCCTTCATTTCAAGTTTGTCTGTATGTTTTTTAATCCAAGCATATTTTTTATCAAAATGAATTTGTTTTAATGGCTTGATTAAGATTGACGACATATTAAAACGATAACACGTATATTGTAACAATCCATCCGTATTTAATAATTTTGGACCAATACACCCAATTTTAGGATGAGTATCCATAAAATCAATCATCCTTTCAATTACTTGTGTACCTTCTGGAATAATTGTATCACAATTCAGTGCCATATAACACCTTGCCTCTGCAGAATTGAACCCAATATTATTTCCTTTTGCAAAACCGACATTACCGCCACAATCAACATAGTGGATACTTGGAAAATTATCTACAATATATTCTTTTAGATTATCTACATTTTCTGAATTATCAGCAACAGTAATTTGAATATTATATTTGCAATCTTTTATATCAGCCAAAATAGAAGGCAATGCCTTTTCCAAATTCTTACGCATCTTGTAGTTAACAAATACAATATTTAAATCTTTCATACGTTACCTTACCCACCATCGTCGTATCTCGCTCCAGGTGCGTTTTCTTTTAAAAATAATTTCCTTCTTATGCTGTTTTAGCATACTTCTTTCACTAATAATATCTCCCACTCCTTTTAGCACTTTTGGATTAAAAAACAAAAACCAACAGAACTTCTTTATTTCATACCAGAAAATCGGAAAAAAATCAAGTAAAATATTTTGCCAATACTCATTTTTGTATAGAGTCATGAGATGATTTTTATAGCTGTTATAGATTACCCATGACGATTGATTTTTCTTATTTTTTGCTGCAGCGCTATCTTTTAACTCTTTTGGACCTGCACCACTGCGGTCATGATACGCCACAACATCAAGCAAAACAGCAGAATCAAAACCTGCTGATTGCAACCGAAATGCCAAATCCACATCTTCTTTATATGCATAATACAGTGTATCAAAAAATGTTCCATCTGAAAAAGATACTGTATCTAATATACTACGACGAAATAACGGAAATGCACCAGATGCACCAAAAACAGACAAAACATTTGAATGAAAATTCTTTTTAATTCCTTTCCATGATTCACATGTATACTGCTCAATAACTCTTCTATTACGAAACACTTTCAAACCGAGAGCATCAACATCATCAGTAAAACTAGATTGTAATCCACTATCTGTTGTGTGCAGTCTATCAAACTCCCACCGCATAAGTCGCGGAGATACCGTAGCAATTTTTTTATTCATTTCCAAAAAATTGATAGATTGTTCCAGACAATTAGGCATCAAATACATATCTTGATTCAAAAGCAACACATACTCCCCTTCTTTATATTGTTGAAATAATTTATTGTGTCCACCAGTAAAACCTATATTCTTTTTTTCTTGATGCAATGAATACGAAAAAGGAACATGAGTAATTTCTTTTTTTATAAGAGCAACAGTATCATCAGATGAAGCATTATCTAAAATAGCAAGATGAAAATCATGAAACAGCTGTTTACGAAGAGAATCAAAAAGATAAGAAATATACTTTGCTCCATTCCATGTAACCAATTGTACAACGAGTCTAGGCATATAAAAATAAACTATACACTCACAAATCTAATACAAAAATTAAATGATTAAAATATTTACTACATATTATGAATCCATGCAAGCATAATTCCCACCGGTCTAAATAATGCAATCCATATCCACTTCCACCATGGTTCCCATTTTTGAAAATAGATTAACATACTTTTGGTAAATTGTTTTTGTTTCCAGAGTGTGGTTCTTTTTTTTACACTTTGACCAACATAATCAATGGCAGTAATTATCGGACTATACACCACACGATACCCATACCGTTTCGCTTCACGGCAAATATCTACATCTTCGTACCAAAAAAAATAATGCTGATCAAACGCCCAACCAGTCTTGTCCAAAAATTCTCGTCGCATCAACATAAATGATCCACGGATTGAATCAACATCCTGCTCAATGTCTGAATTCATATCACTCATGTGATACGAATTAAGCAAATGTGGAAAAATATGTGGTAGTTTCAAAATTAATGCCAGTTGTTCCCACAGTTTTGGAAATCGTCTAGGAGAAGCATCCCAATTAAAATTACCACTGCCATTTACAAGCTTCACACTCATAATACCAACATCAGAATGTTTTTGCATCCAGTCAATACAAATATCTAAACTCCCAGATTTAAGTCGCATGTCTGGATTAAGAAATAACACAAATTTGCCTATTGATACTTTCAAACCTTGATTGTTTGCAAAACTAAATCCTTTATTTTCTGCATTGGAAATAACCTGAACATTCGGAAATGTCTGATGCACTAAATCAACAGTCCCATCTGTTGATCCATTGTCAACTATTATTTCTTCACATGTTATTCCTGCACATGCATCAAAAACTGAACAAATTTGTTCTTTTATAAAATCTTTAGAGTTCCATGTAACAGTTACAA
>QIHL01000044.1 GCA_003230965.1 Candidatus Magasanikiibacteriota bacterium
GGAACGTCAACACAAAGAGTGTTAAAAACAAACACACAACTCTCTTATATTAGAGATCGACCCTTTGTTGCGTGAAACGGACAAAACCTTAGCTTCTGTTTTTAAATCCACGTGACACTTACATTTCGGCATTGTACCCTTTCACATCATGGAGTGTCTCTCTGTCCTTATCTAGCATCTTACCTTTAATCTTTTCTAGTTCTACTTTTAGATGATCCTTAACAATATCAATCGCTTTATATAAATCGTCTGCATCCTTTTCTACCCTAACGAGATTACCTGGAACAGACAAATTCACTTCAGCATAATATATATCTCCTTTCTTGTGGTGATAATTACGTACACCAATGTCAACATCAGCAGTAATAATATGGTCAAAAAATTTGTCTAAACTTTCTATTTTTTCTGTTACATATTGTTTTAATGCATCAGTAAGTTTAATCCCTGTTCCTTGAATCTGGATAGTCATAAAAAAATAAATAAAATATAAGTAAAAAAGATGAGTAATTTAATTATGAGTAATTATTATTCATTTGTTATTATTTACTAGAAGTATAACACACTTACCGTTCACTTCCAACTTCACTTTCATTTCTTCATCCTACTAACTGAATCTCTTCTTCCAAATCAAATCCAGTTTTGTTATACACAGTTGTACGAACACGCTCAATGAGTATTTGCACTTCAGAAGCAGTAGCACCGCCAATGTTAACAATAAAATTACCATGAGTTGGACTAATCTGAGCATTTCCTTCCTTTTCTCCTTTTATTCCAGCCTGCTCCACCAACCAACCGACGGAAATTTTTCCAATCTTCAAAAACTGTTTTACCTTATCACTTTTTTCGTCAAAATTTTTTAGCAAAAGTTCTTTATTTTTTCTTATTTTTTCTTTTTGTAAAGTATTGATTGCTATTTTTTCATTGATAATAATATTTTTAAAAATACAACCAGTTGATGCATACCCCTGTGGTTGTGTTTTGTTACGATATTGAATGTGTTTAATCACTTGTTTCATACCTAATACCTTATCATCTTTACTTACTTTAGCAAGATTAAATTGTGTACGAAGAATAATGCCACCATCGTGTTTAAATATACTATCGCGATACCCAAACTGACACTCGTCAAGTGTATATTCAACAATATCTCCATTTTTATATACATCCACTTTTACTAAACTATCTTTAATTTCGCTACCCATTGCACCAGCATTACCGCGCACTGATCCGCCAACAGTTCCCGGAACTCCAACACACCACTCAAGACCTGTACATCCAGCTTTCACAATTTCTTGCGCCAATTTCGGCATCATCACCCCAGCATCAACTGTTACAAATTCTTCATCAAATATAATTTTTGTATTACATACATGTACAATCACACCCACAAATTCACTATCACTCACCAATATATTACTCCCAGCACCAATCACGACATATAGCACGCCTTCGCTATCCAAATACTCAAATAACTTAATCAATTTCTCAGTAGAATCTATAATTACAAAAAACTGTGCAGATCCACCAATCTTAAACGTTGTATGTTTCGCCATTGACTCGTTTGCCTTAACTTTACCGAAAGTTTTTAGTTTTGTATAAAGTTGATCCATAGTATTATTCCTTAATTAATTTTATGTAGTTGATTACAAACAACTGCATGCTACACCAATCGTGGAAATAATGCCTCGCCCTTCTCTACTTTGGCCCCCTGTTTTAATCTTCCCCACTGTCTTTCTTTATCAAATGTTTCAAGTCCGTCAAGCGAAATACCAAGCTCACTCAAAATCTTTTCTGCTGACTCAGGAATAATTGGCAATAGTGCAATCGCAACATGACGTAATCCTTCAGTAAGCTGATAGAGCAAACCAGAAATGTCTTCTCCATTTTTAACTTTTTTCCATGGCTTTTCTTCAGATATAATCTCATCAAGTGACCTAGCAAAATTATTTACTAACCCGATGACTGTTTCAAAATCAAATTTAGTAAATGCTTCATTATACTTATCCCAAAAATCTGTAGTCCGCAATGTATCGTTTGTTTTATTTCCAACTACTCCATCATCATACTTCTCAACCATTGTTAAAATCCTACTTGTCAAATTTCCAATACCATTTGCTAAATGCGCAGTATAAAATTCTTCAAACCGTTGTGTAGACCAATCGCCATCATCATAACTTGGCAAGGCACCAAGCAAGTAAAAACGTACTGCATCAGTTCCATATTTATCAATTACAACATACGGATCTACGACATTTCCTAAACTCTTACTCATTTTTTGTCCTTCTGAAATAATAAATCCATGAACAAACACCTGCTTTGACATCGGCAAATCTGCAGCCAAAAGCATTGCCTGCCACATGGCTGACTGTTGACGCAAATTATCCTTGCCAGCCACTTGTAGTGCATTTGGTTCATCTTTTGTCCCCCAAAATGTCTCAAACTGTTTTTCATCCTCAGGCCAGCCAAGCGTAGAAATATAATTCACAAGTGCATCAAACCATACATACATAACGTGATCACTGTCGTCTGGCACTGCAATACCCCATGGCATTTTTTCTTTGAGACGAGAAATACTAAAATCTGTGAGACCACGTTCTACAAATGCCTTGATTTCATTAAACCGATGATTCGGAATAACAAATTCAAGATTCTCGGCATAATACTGTAATAATTTTTCACTAAATTTACTAAATAGAAAAAAATAATTTTCTTCATTGATCAATTCAATTTCCATGTTTGGGTGCAATGAACACTTTAGATAATTCAACTCTGAATCTGTTTTTTCCAACTCACATCCAACACAATACTTTGCTTGATAAATACGTTTTTCAATAAATCCATTCGCATCACAACGTCGCCAAAACTCTTGTGCAGCATGTACATGATGTTCATTGCTTGTGCGAATAAAATTTGTATAACTTAAATTAA
Source organism: Candidatus Magasanikiibacteriota bacterium (assembly GCA_003230965.1). Taxonomy (GTDB): domain Bacteria; phylum Patescibacteriota; class Patescibacteriia; order Magasanikbacterales; family UBA922; genus SZUA-124. Next base: position 2,929 of record QIHL01000044.1, read on the forward strand.
GTGCTTTTTTAAGAAAATCAAATTTTTTAGCATAGATATCAATATATGTTTGAATATCTATGCCCTCTTGTTTTGCTTTACGATAAATTTTTAATCCATGTTCATCTGTACCTGTATTAAAAATTACCTCTTTACCGAGCAAACGTTGATATCTCGCAATTGCATCGGCTTGCACAATTTCAAGCGCAAAACCAATATGCGGATTTGCGTTAATATATGGCAAGGTAGTTGTAATGTAGAATGGTTTTTTTTTCTCCATAAATAAAATTATTATTTTTTATTTTTTATAATTACTACATACTCCCCTTTTTCCAATATATTCATTGTAGTTATTTGATTGATTGTTCCACGATATATAGACTCAAACTTTTTTGTGAGCTCTCTACAGATACAAACCTCTTGAGAGGAATCTAAAACATTTACCAGTTGCGCAATTGCTTTCGTGATACGATGACTGGATTCATAAAATACAACAGTGTAACTACTATCTGCAACTATTTGAAAAAAGGTCTGTCTCCCTTTTTTGTGCGGAGGAAAACCAAGAAATAAAAACTTATCTGCCTGAAATCCAGAAATAGATAATGCTGTTACAACAGCCGATACTCCAGGAATTGGAATAATCAAAAGAGTATCCATGCTTTCAACCAATTTATGAATCAATAAATTCCCAGGATCACAAATACCTGGAGTCCCTGCATCTGTCACAAGTGCTACATGCTTACCTAACTCCAAAAATTCGCGAATCTCTACAACTTTCTTTTCATCACTATGACGGTGATAACTTATTGTAATCTTTTTAATCTCATAATGATTCAAGAGCTTCTGCGTCACTCTAGTATCTTCACAAAGTATAATATCAACAGATTTGAGTACCTCAATAGCACGAAATGTAATATCCGCAAGATTACCGATTGGCGTAGATATGATAGAAAGACTTCCTATTTGCATGAGACTATATTATACCAAAAAATATTAAAAAACAACCTATGCAGTGTTTAACCTTTTACTATTACGATACTTCTGATATACTAAACTAGTATCTTTTATATTATACCTATGACAATTATTTCACGTATTTTAATTTTCTCTTTTATATTCTTAACTGGAATAGTACCACTAACGGTTCTGGCAGATACAACTACTGTTCCATTTAATCCAAGCAACATCATCACTGATCAAGAACTCCAAAATTGGCAAAGCATGAATGCATCTGATATCCAAGGATTCTTGGAATCAAAAGGAGGGTATATCACTAATTTAACTACGCCAGATACAAACGGAAATATCCTTCCAGCATCAACAATTATTTACAATGCTGGTGTTGAACACAAAATCAATCCAAAATATATTCTTGATGTATTGCAAAAAGAGCAAAGTCTTGTTACAGATCCAAAACCAACACAACAACAATTAAATGGTGCAGCAGGATATGGCATCACAGACGGATGTGGGTGGAAGTGTACAGCGTATCTGAACAATAAAGGATTCGGCAAACAAGTAGACGCCTCGGCTGGTCTCATGCGTTGGTATTATGATAACTATATGACAAAATCATTTATCAAACGAGCCCATACGACGTATGACATTGATGGAAAGCTAATTGCACCAATAAATCTAGCAACAGCATTTCTCTATACCTACACACCACATATGCACGGCAATGAAAACTTTTGGACTATTTGGAAAAATTGGTTTGGTGAAACGTATCCAAACGGAACATTATTAAAAAGTAAAAATTCCTCAACTGTTTATCTGCTATTCAACGGTGAAAAACGCCCTTTTGCTAATGAGAACGCATTGATTACCCGTTTTGATCCACAACGTATTGTGGTCGTTCCACAATCTGAATTGGATAGATACGAAACTGGCACAAAAATTGACCTACCAAACTTTAGCATTCTAAAAAACAATAACCAGTACTACTTAATGGATTATCAGACTTTACGTCCATTTGCAAACAAAAATGTAGTAACACAACTTGGATTTAATCCAGAAGAAATTATACAAGTGACAAGTGCCCAACTACAAGGATATAATATAGGTACAACTATTACAGCAAAAATGACAGCACCACTTGGAAGACTAGTAACATCAAAGGAAACAGGTACAGAATATTATCTGAAAGATGGTATCTATCATGAAGTTGTTGATCCAAAAATTGCTACTATTGATTTCCCAAACTTGTCTATTGAAATTGTACAAAATAGTCTGATTGCTAGCAATACACCAGGGAAACCACTCCAGCTAACTGATGGAACACTTTTTGGTTTTACTGGCTTTTCAGATATATACGTATCAGAAAACGGAAAAAAACGACATATTCCTGATGAAAGCATATTTAAAGCACTTAGGTACTCAATAGACAACGTTGTGTGGCTAAATACAACAGCACGCTTTATTTATCCAGATGGACAACCAATATATGCACCTCAGAATGGATCAGTCGCCTCAGCCTCTGGTATAAATAATACTGGAAATGGAATCTCACACTCAATTATTCAAATTACATCAAGCACAACGCCAAAAACAACTCCATCAATGCCTGGTTCATCAGATGTTATTGATACACAAATGCAACGAACTTCTGCTGACAAAACTACCTACACTGGTCCTACATATGATACTGCTATAGATGCTTATGTTGTGGCTGATGCACAAACAGGAAAAATTATTGCAAGCAAAAATATGAATGTTGTACGACCACTCGCATCATTTACCAAAGTCATGACTGCATATCTTTTGATGAAAAATGGATTGAACCTGAATGCAGTATCAACATACGATCAAAAAACAGAACAAGCAACATACCACAGTTACCGTTTGGCAAATGGTGAAAAAGTATTCAACAAAAATTTAATGGATGCATTTCTAATCTCGTCTCTCAATACACCGGGACATATTTTGGTTCGTAACATTGCAAACAACGAACAAACATTTATCAACCAAATGAATGCACAAGCAAAAAGCTGGGGGATGAATAGTACGGTATTTAAAGGTATAACCGGAGAACGCGATGAAACAGTTTCTACTGCAAATAATTATTTAACATTATTTAAGCATGCGGACAACAACATGACTATAAACCAATATCTGCATACAGACTATTATCAATATAATGAAGCACAGGATCTAGACGGAAAACCACATCACTATGATTACAATACAAATGCTCTGATGAAAGAAACTGATCTTCCATTTACAATTCTCGCAAGTAAAACTGGATACTTAAATTCTGCAGGAGCAAATCTTGCTATGCTTATCAAAGATAATGCAACAGGAAAAAAATTCTATATTATAACAATGGGAAATCCTGACTACACCAATCAATTTATTACGCCCAAACAATTAACCGAATGGGCACTCAAGACATTATAACTTTTTTGTATGTCTCTCGTCTTTGCAGGTATAACTCCTCACTCACCACTTCTCATTCCTGATATAGGAAAAGAGCAAATTGAAAAACTACAGGATACAGTAACAGCGCTCAATAGCATGGAACAGGATCTATATATTGCCAAACCAGACATATTGTTTATTCTCTCTGCACATGGAAGTTTTTTTGAAGACGCGTTTACAGTGAATGGTGGAGCATCTATTCAATCAAATTTTGAAAAATTTGGTGATTTATCCACACGAAGAGAATGGACAAGTGCACCAAATTTTGCAGCACAAATTTCTCATGAAGCCAGAATACACGATATACCAGTACGAGTTGTAAACCAAACACAGGTTGATCACGGAGTCAGTGTTCCTCTTTTTTATCTCACTAATCACATGCCAAATACAAAAATTCTTACCATAGGGTATAGTGATCTTGATGCAAAAACACATTTGAATTTTGGTGCACTTCTCAAAGAAGTTATTATGTCGTCAGATAGGCGTGTTGCCGTAATTGCTTCAGGTGATTTGTCGTATGTGACAGAAGATAAACACAATCAAGATGCCGCAAAAATATTTGATACTTCCCTTATAGATGTTCTACAAACACACAATACAGTTGGCATCACAAAATTAGACCATGATGTATGCAATGAGTCTGGCGAATGTATCTATCTTTCTGCATTGATACTTATGGGAATTCTACAAAATATGAACTATACATTCAAACAATATGCATACGAAAAACACTTTGGCATTAGCTATCTCACTGCGCAATGCACCATTTAAAAATTTCAAATGTTTGCACGTGTAATTCCAATTAGACGACTACCACGAAACCTTGCGTCGTTTGATTACTTAATACCAACTGAATTGGAGGATATACTCACAATCGGACAGATGGTATGTATTCCATTTCAGTCTAGTGAACAATTTGGAATTGTTGAAAAGATTGAAAATAATACAACAAATAAAAAACTTAAAACAATTAGTAAACTGGTGCATGCAGTACCATTTTTATCTGTACAAAATATAAAATTACTAAAACAGCTCTCTGACATTTACGGAGTTTCACCAGGAACCATATACAAAATGGCACTCTTACCACTTCAAAAACAAAAACTCAAAACAATTGATCTAATCCCTCTTCCTAAAAAGAAAAAAACAACACGTTTGATTCCGACATATCGCTGGTACCAAACGCAGGAAGAACAAAAAAATACGTACAAAAATATTCAAAAAAATACACTGATTCTTGTCGCATCTGTACACGCAATTGAAGAAATAAAAAAACTACTTCCAAAAAAAATGCAAAAGAATATTGTTACATGGCATAGTACGCTTTCCACAAAAGAACAATTCGCACATTGGCTAGCAATTCGCAACCAAGAAAAAACAATAATCATCGGAACACGTGGGAGCGTTCTGATTCCATTTCCTGAACTTAAATATATAATCATTGAGTACGAACATGACGAACAGCACAAACATTGGGATCAAGCACCGAGGTTTGATGTACGCGATATCGCACCACAACTTGCGATAGTACACGGAGCAAAATTAATATATCAAAGTTACTCGCCACATGTTGATAGGTATTTTGCATTATCAAAAAAAATAATGAAACTAGAAAATATTAAAGATACTCAAACAGATAAGAGAGGGAATCCACTATTCTCTTTTTCACTTTCAAAAAATCAAAAAAATCCTATAAAACTAATTTCACTTTCTGATGAACGAAGAAGTGGAAATTTTGATTCCATAGCAGAAAAAGTAAAAGATGCAATTCTTGAAACAAATCAAGATATTTTTTTGTACATCAATAGACGCGGATATGCATCTTCTATCTCATGCAAAGAATGTACTTTTGTAGCGACCTGCACACACTGCCAACTTCCACTTGTCTATCATTCAGAAGATAAAACGCTCAAATGTCATTATTGCCACACAAGTCAAGATATGTTTCTCTCATGCCCACATTGTCATGCACCAATCATACAATTGCACGGCATGGGTACAGAACAAATTACATCGCTCATAAAAAAACTTATTGGACAAAAACAAAATATAGATATTATACGTATTGATAGTGGTGTAGATATTATATCTACAACAGAAACATCAAAGCAACAAATTATTATTGGAACACAAATGGCATTTCCATTTATTCAATGGAAAAAAACTGGACTAATAATCTTTCTTGATATTGATCATGAACTCAACATTCCAGAATATAGAGCTGATGAAACTGTTTGGCACATCATTCAAACTACAGAATTTCTGCGAAGGCAGGAAAGTCAATTTATGATTCAAACATACAATCTAAATCACTTAATTTTTAAATCACTCTATGAATCAGATCGCTTCTACCGTACTGATTTAAATCATCGCAAAGGACTAGGCTACCCGCCATACGCATATTTGGTTCGTTATTTCTATGGTCATCCAAATCAAATAATTGCGAAACAAGAAGCAGAAAATGTTTTTAAATTGCTAAAAAATACGTTGACACAGCAAAAAAAAGATGATACACTGATTCCACCAATTGAGATGCAACCACGCTATTATCGTAAACGCTACTGGTATATGATTTTGGTAAAACTACCAATTAGTACTAATCTATTTGAGGAAATCACCAAACTAAACCATTTGATTCCTCAAACATGGAAAATTGACCCTAATCCCATAAATATCCTTTCTCCATAAATATGCTACCAATTACTCAAATCCCAACTCCTGAACTTCGTATGCCTTGTCAAAAACTAACAAAGGTAAAGTTGTTGTCGTATGATATACAAAAATTGATAGACGAGATGATTCAGACTATGTATGCTGCTGAGGGCATTGGACTTGCAGCACCACAAGTTGCAATTCCAACTGATAGATACAAAAAACTTGTTTCTAAAATATTTCCGCAAACACCCTCCATAACTGAACCAAAAGCACTTGAAGTTGTGTATGCTGCTAATCTACAAATTTGCATCATTGGTAAAGAAGCTTTCACACCGTATTTCAATGCGCAGTCGCACGACAAAGATTTAATTCTTGTGAACCCAACACTGGAACGCCGTAGTCGCAAACATAACTCTGAATTAGAAGGCTGTCTTTCTGTGCTTGGAAAAAGTGGAACAGTTCGTCGTATGAAAAATATTTATGTAAAGGCTTTGAACCGCGATGGTAATCCTATATCATTTGATGCATCAAACTTTTTTGCCAAAGTATGTCAACACGAGATTGATCATTTGAATGGTATTCTTTATGTTGATAGAGCAAAAAAAATACATGATACAATAGATTGATACAAAAAAAATATCAGATAAAAAATTTCTAATCAAAATAATTAATATAATCAAATTCAAAAATTTTTAAATACTTA
>QIHL01000010.1 GCA_003230965.1 Candidatus Magasanikiibacteriota bacterium
CACGATGTCCGTCATAATGATACTTTCCCTCTTCTGGATAAAATTCAATAGTGTATAAAAATTTTTCTCTATCTCCTTCCTTAATAATCCTCATAATTTCATCGTAGCTCAATATACTGTCATCAATGTGCATGACATTTGCTTCGCGACCCAATTTTGCCAAACTATGTGCATCAGAATTTGAAATCAATGTAATAGTATCCAAATTTGACACCTGCCAATTCATCAATGGATCACTAGACAATCCTGTTTCCAATGCAAATACATGCGGTGTGAGTTCTTCAAATGCTTCCTCAAACGAATCATAACCACTCTTTGAACCTAAAATACCAAACCATGGTGTCCATGCGTGTGCTGGAATTAACACCATACGTTCATCAATCTCTAATATCTGTTCAAGTAATTGTTTTGATGTCATACCTAAAATCGGACGCCCATCTGAGTGTATATTAAACCCACGATCTTCAAGAACGTGATTAAATTTTCTTGCAGTTTCCATGTTTGGAGCGTATATCAATTGATGGACACGTCGTGTTTTATCTTTATGTTTTTTAATGACTGCGACCTCTGTACCAAACAAAAAACGAATAGAACTACTACCATCTTTCAGCATATACAGACCATGTTCAGATTCTGTGAGCTGTTCTTCTAAATGTTTGAACCATGCAGGATGAGTAAAATCACCAGTTGATACAATAGATATACCACGCGTTTCACATGTCTTTGCAATCGCTGGTATTTCAAGTTGTTTTGAGCACGCACGTGAATATCTGGAATGGATATGTAAATCAAGAATGTGTTCTGTCATATAATTTAGGTGGTAAGAAAAAATTAGCAAAATATAAGGTAGCTACTATAGACGCCACAAAAAAATATATACGATAACCCCATTCAAAACCTGCTGAATCTGTAGGATAAAAAGTACGATACCAAAATATATATCCGACGCCAAATAAAAAAATAACTACAGGTATAGACCAATACCAGTATTTTAACATGTAGACAAACGTTCTTCTAATTCTATGCAAAATAGCAGGCAGATACATACCTAAAAGTGGCCAAGTAAATACAAAAGGAAGTGCGAGCAACCGTGCTTCGCGTACCCTCGCAGTAAATAAAACCACTGGAGTATTGATCAAAGCAGTTATCAAACTTGCACGTAGTAATCGTTGATGGCGCAAATCAGTATCTCCTCTTCCTTCATATAATATAACAACAAGTGGCACAACGACGACAAACAAGATCAACACAAGAGTTTCAAGTGCAAAAGCGTTATTTGTAATGTTGAAAGACAAAAAAGAAAACCGAGTACTAGCTACATAGGCAAGACGTTTACTCCATAACCCTTTATAAAAAAGAATACTGATCATGCCACCAACTCCGATAATTGTTGGGATAGTAAAAAGCAGTAGTACCTTTACCCACGTAGACACTTTACTTAATTTTCCCATTCCTAGTCTATTATCAAACAAGAAAAAAAGTAATCCAGGAAATAATAATACCGTCGTTTCGCGCGTAATTACCGCACCGCACAAAAAAAGAAATACCAGCCACCAACGTTTTGAGAAAAGTGCAAAGAGTGTCAAGAAAAAAAAGAGATATTGCAACGGATCATCGTATGTATATATACTAGAAAAAAAAGCAAAAAGAATTGTATAACTGCCAAAAAATAAACCAACCGACCATAGCGCATGTTTGTGAGAAAGTCTTAAATTTCGTGCCAAGATATACACAAGAATAACGCATGCAAATAACAATCCAAATTCAACTAGAATAAAACTAATTGCCAAATCAGTATGAAACAATAGGTGTATAATTTTAATTAATGTTGTTGTTGCTACTCTGCCTGCAAATGGAGGAAATGTTATGTGGTAATTAATCGTAGATGTCAAAAAAGAAAAATTTATATTTCTTGAAGTCAACACATTCGCTGGTATGAATCCATTGATTACTGTAGGAAAAATTATATTAAACAAAAATAAAAGGACAATACCTGATCCAGCTATATAAATCAACTCATACCATTCTTTTTTTGTTATCTTCATAAACAGATACGCGATAAATTTATTCCAACTCTGCAATATCTTTTTCTTCCAATCGTCTAATACCTACATCGTTCTTTCGTTCTTCCAAAATTTGTCCTATGAGTCCAGGTACACGAGCAACCAAAAAAAATGCATTTGCCATATCTGCATTCAGTCCCATATCAGCAAGAATAGCACCAATCGCCCCATCAATATTAAGTGGAAGCTTTTTTGAAGATAATTTATTTAGAATATCTCTCACCTCAAGCGCAAGCATACAGTGCTCACCAAAAATACTCATTTCTTTCGCTATCTGAAATAAAGCATTCGCACGAGAATCTTGCTCTTTGAATATTTTGTGTCCATACCCTGGAATATGAACCTTTTGCTTTTTCAATATGACAACTTCATTCTCAACTGAATATGATAATTCTATTTGTTTTTTCTTAATCTGCTCTTGAAAAAAAATCATTGCCGTACTAGCAGCCATGCCATGCCGTTCACCAAATCCAAGAATACCAGCTGCAAGTGACGCATGAATCGGATTTTTTGCAGAAGCAGAAATCCGTGCAACAAGTGCTGACGCTGTCCCAGGACCGTGATCTATGGCCGATACAAAAATTGCATTCAACATTCGCGTTTCCTTTTCAGTCGGCATACGATCAAAAAATAACAAACCAATCACTTCCACAAATGATGCATGTTTAATCAACTCTTCAAGTTCATGACCACGAATAATCTCTTTTCCATCAACAATATGAGTAATAGCTGTATAAAAGTGCATAATAAAAAATAAATATATCAAAGTAATAATAACGTAACTATTAACTTCATGCAAATGGTTTTACTAACTCAGCAAGCTGTTCATAATCTTCTGCAATATGTACACCAACAGAACTAAGTGCTGCTTCTTTTTCTACTGCTCCCTTCCCACGTTCAACAATAGCGCCTGCATGTCCAATATTCATGCCCTCTGGAAGAGTAGTGGCAAATTTTCCTCCAACATAAATAACTAATGGTTTTGTGTATTCATTATTTTCTATTAAATCAACAATTTCAAACTCGTAGCTCCCACCATATTCACCAAAAATAATCACTGCATTTGTCTGATCATCTTTCTCAAACAATCTAAGTAAATCTGCATATGTAGTCCCCATCAATAAATCACCACCGACGTGGACTGCTGCACTTTGTCCCATGCCAGCTTTACGAATTTGCCAACTGACCTCATTCGTCATACCTCCAGAACGAGAGATAATACCAATACTACCTGGAGTAAAAATATCATCTGCTTGAATTTTTAATCCTCCTATGACGCCGATCCGACATACACCTGGATTGATGTAGCCGAGTGAACTTGGTCCAATAATACATGCTCCTGTATCTTTCGCAGCTGCAAGACAATATGCAGTATCTTTGATTGGTATACGTTCAGTAAGAATGTTAATCTGTGTAATGCCAGCCTCAATCGCTTCAAGCATAGCATCTTTGGCTACAAACGGTGGCACATAAATAGTCGTAGTCGTAATATCTGAAATTGTTGAAACAGCATCTTTTACTGTATTAAAAACAGGTTTACCTTCAACAACATCACCAGCTTTACCGGGACGCACACCACCAACAACATTTGTTCCATATTCCATCATTGCAATCGTTGCATTTTGTCCTTCTTTCCCTGTAATACCTTGAACCAAAACTTTTGTATTTTCATCAATGAGAATAGACATACGTATCGTATATTAGATTAAGACTTTTCTTTTGTACTTTGAATCATATCAGCCAAAACTTTTGCAGTTTCACCCATACTGACATCTTTACCAAATAATTTCATATTCAGTTGATTGCGTTCACCACATGCTTTCAAAAGTGCCATTCCTTCTTTATCATGCGGACCTGCACGACGCACGACAATCGGATAAGTAGGTTTAATTTCGTCAAGTGCATCAACAACTCCACCAAACGTTTCTTTTACATTTGTAAAATTAGCTACAGCGCCACACATCCAAAGTCCACGAATACCAGGTTTAGACAACACAATTTTTACCAATTCATACACTTTTTCTCGTGGTGGATTTCCTGAATATTCTGTATAATTCGCAGGTTTCAACCCAAGATTATTCAACACATCCATATTCGCAATACTTGCTCCACCTCCATTCAAAATTAGTGCGATATCTCCGTCCATTTCAATGTATTTACCAGCGGTTCCTTGATAATACTTTTCTCCTTTATCAATCTCTTGTACTTCAATTTCTCTATCGGTTGCAGGACGACCAAGCATTGTCCGTGGTTCTAGCTCTTTCCATTTTTCATGACGAAAAAATGCATCATCATCAATTGCGACTTTTGCATCTACTGCAATCCATTTTCCATCAGTTGTATATACGAGCGGATTAATTTCAGCTAGTCTGCAATCTTCATTTAGAAAACACGACCATAACTTTTGAACGACATCATCAAGACCACCACCTTCAAATGGGAGCACTGACGAAGCTTGATTTTTTTGATTGCCGACCTCTATAATTCTCTCTTTACCAACAAGAGGAATTCGCTCATTCCGAATATATAATAATTGTTTAAAAATTTTTTGTCCTGAAACATCTTCAATATCTACGCCACCTTCTGAGCAATACACTAACATTGGTTGTTTTTTATTTGTATTGTACGTGATCAAAAGATAGTGTTCCTCTGCAATATCCAATTTCTCTTCAATCCGAATCGCAACAACGTACTGCCCGCGAATATTCATGCTAAATAGATCAACAACAGCTTCCGCTACCTCGTCGGCATTAGAACAGAACCGAATAGCATTATTTTTGCCACGCTTTCCAGAAAGCACCTGTGCTTTTACAACAACGTTAGTTATTCCTAATTCAGTATATACTTTTTTTGGATCATGAAACCGTGTAATAGTTTTTCCTTTTGGAATAGCAATCCCATATTTTTCAAAAAAATGTTTTCCTTCAAATTCATATAAATTCATAAAACTATTTTAGTTTAAAATAACTTTTTTAAGTTACGTACTGATACGTATACTATTCACAGTTATAAATTAAAATTATTTAAAAATATCAAAAATCCATCCGAAACTCTTTTCCATAATCTATAAAATTATATCGAACATACATTTTTTGAATATCAGGTTTTGTATTCCTTGTTGTTCCAATCAATTTATAACATCCTTGATTTTTTGCTTCCAAAATCACAACTTCAATCAATTGTTTTCCAATTCCTTTACCACGATATTCTTCTTTTACAAAAATATCTTCCATAAAACCAAAAGGTTCTGTATGAAGATCATTATGAAGTACATACAAATATACATGACCAATATCTATATTATTTTCAAAAATTTGTATTTTAATTCCTGTGTGTTGAATTTTATGTTTTCTTATTTCCATAAAAATTAAAATGATTGTATACATTCATGTAAGATAGTACCAAGTTTTACAATATCAAAACCACCACTGTCCTTTTCATATTCTTTTTTAATTACAAGATATTGTTTTTCTATTTTTTCTGTATCATCTATAATTTCAGCCCAATCTTTTTTTTCATAATACATAATCTGTTTTTGTGTGAGAGTGCCTCCGTTATAAATAATTGCATCAATTTTTCTTGGAAGATATGTCTGTATAATACGAACAAACTCACTTAAATGTACTGGCCCGCGTTCTCCATATTTTTCTATAGCATTTCCTGTCACATAAATAAGTTTTGCATGAGATTCATTTATTGCAGAAAATACACCATCTGGCAAAAGCGTTGCAAGTATACTGCAATAAAAACTACCAGGTCCTATGATAATCACATCTGCATTTTTATATTCAAGAAGTGTTCTTTCATATATCATTGGACTCGGGTGTAACCATACTTTCTTAATATGACTTGTACAAGACTCTGGTCTATCAATTTCATGTTCACTTTTTAAAATTGTCCCATCATCTAATTCTGCATATAAATTTGATTCTTGTATTGTTACAGGAAATACAGGACCGACCACATCCAATGCTTGCGCCAGTGCACGAATAGCATCAACAATTCCTCCATTATATTTTTCACACAAAGCAATAAATAAATGCCCGAGTCCATGTCCATGTAATTTTCCAAATTCAGAAAACCGTGTCGTGTAAAAAATTCTTTTCATTAAATCATAGTCATACTTTGACATTGCAATAACAGCACGAAGTATATCTCCAGGAGGCAACACTCCAAATTCCTGCCTTAATCTTCCGCTTGAACCACCAGAATCACTCATTGCAATAATTGCTGAGATATTATAATAATCAATATATGTTTTCATTGCCCTGATAGAGATTGAACCGCCATTACCTCCACCCATTATAACTACATTTTGTATTGGCTTAGACTGAGATTGTTTTTTTATCATATAAGACAAGACATTTTTTTCTTATACCTTACAAATAATATTTATTCTACAGTAACGCTCTTTGCCAAATTCCTAGGTCTATCCACATCTCGCCCAAGCAAAACTGCAATATAATAGGAAAAAAGTTGCAACGGAATTGTATTCAAAAGTGGTTCCAATAATTCCATCGTATCAGGAACATAAATCACGTCGTCTGTTAATTCTTTTGCTTGTTCATCCCCTTGCGTTGCTAGTAACATAATCGGTGATTTTCGTGCCTTTACTTCTTCAATATTACTTCGCATCTTATCATACAGTTGATCCTTTGTCATAATCCCAATCACAGGAAAATCAGGAGCGAGCAAGGCATTCGCACCGTGCTTCATTTCTCCAGCTGGATATGCTTCACTATGAATGTATGTAATTTCTTTTAATTTTTGAGAACCTTCCAAAACAACTGGAAAATTGATACCACGACCAAGAAATAAAGCATTCTTGAAATACATATATTTTTCTGCAATAACTTTAATCTTATCAGCTTGTTGTAAAATTATTTCCATTTTTTTAGGAATCTCACGTAGTGAATTAAGTAAACGTTGTCCTGTAGCAAGCGTAATGAGACGAGTTCGTCCAAACTCAATTGCATAAAGCAATAGTATCGCAACCATATTTGTGTAAGCCTTCGTTGATGCAACTGAAAGTTCAGGACCAGCATGCATATATGTTCCTCCATCAGTCTCTCTCGCAATCGTTGAGCCGACAACGTTCACAATCCCACGCACAAAAGCACCGCGTCGCTTTGCTTCACGCACGGCTGCCAGTGTATCTGCTGTTTCACCAGATTGAGAAATGGCAAATACTAATGTCTTTTCATTGATAATTGGATTACGATATCTAAACTCGCTTGCAACATCCACTTCAGTTGAGATATTTGCCAGACGTTCAAATGCATACTTCCCTATCATCGCGGCATAACTCGCTGTTCCACAAGCAATAAGAACAATACGATCAATACTGTGTATTTCTTCATCAGTCATATTCAATCCACCGAGATATGCTGTGCCTTCAGTCAAATTGTAGCGCCCGCGAATTGCATCTTGAAACACTTGTGGCTGATCAAAAATTTCTTTGAGCATGAAATGATCAAACCCTTGTTTTTCTGCCTCTTCATCAGTCCATTCAATTTCTTCTACACATTTGGTGACTAATTCGTCAGACAGATTTGTAGTTTCAAGACCATCTTTTGTTATTCGTCCAATTTCACCATCTTCCAAAAAAATTACTTTTTTTGTATATGGCAAAATCGGTGTGGCATCACTTGCAACATAATATTCACCTTCCCCAAGTCCAACTACAAGCGGACTTCCAAGGCGTGCGACTATCAGTTCATCTTGGTTATCTGCGTAAACAACAGCTAAACCATACGTCCCACGCACATGACGCAATGCATTCGTAACAGCTTGTTTCAAATCACCATTATAAAATGAGGCAATCAAGTGAACAAGAATCTCACTATCAGTTTGCGATTCAAATTTAATATCCCCAAGTTGATTCTTTAGTTCACGATAATTTTCAATGATGCCATTATGCACCAATGCTAGTTTGCCATCTAGTGCCACATGCGGATGTGCATTCTCTTGTGTAACGCCACCATGTGTAGCCCAACGCGTATGTGCAATACCAATATGACCATGCAATTCATTATTTTTTAATTCTTTTGTTAACTTGTCTATTCGTCCAACAGAACGAACACGTGTAATTTTTCCAGATTCAATTACAGCAACTCCTGCAGAGTCATAGCCACGATATTCTAATCTACGTAACCCTTTTAACAAAATTGGCAAAGCGTCTTTGTCTCCAATATAACCAATGATTCCACACATAAGATAAACAGAAATTAGTGTACAGATGATGTTTTTCTCCGTCGTGCTTCTTCTAGCTCAGCTGGCGTATTTACACCAAACCACTCATTCAAATTTTGTAATTTTACGATGTGGAATGGCTCACTCTGTTCGTATGCCATCGCAAGCACAGTTGTTAAACCATATTCTCCCAATTTACGAAGCTTCGGCATATTGGGAAAAATTTCTTCAAACCACAACCGATTAAAACAAAATGTTCCAGTACTTACCTCATGAATCTTTTTTTGTTCTTCGGTAACATATTCCTTTTCTATAATTTTAACACCACCATCTGCATTCCGAACAATACGACCTAACAATTCAGGATGTTCAACCTCTACTGTTAATAAAGAAAGTTTTACGTTATTCTCTCTGTGCGCTTTTACAAAAGAATACAGAGTCTCTGGCGTATAGAATGCACTATCATCTCCACCTAAAACAAGAACTGTTTTAATTTCTTCTGGCAAAATATGCATACCAATACATGCGGCATCAGCGGTTCCACGTTGTTCTGTTTGTTGCGCATACACCACTTTTCTACCAAAATACGCCTCTACTTTTTCTGCATGAAAACCAACAACAAGTACCGTACGCTGTTCAAATAATCCAATCTTTTCAAGTGTTGTAACAATATAACTGACTAACGGCTGTCCACCAATTTCAAGCATCACTTTTGGAATATCACTGCATCCTAGACGTGTTCCTCGCCCAGCAGCAAGAATGACAGCACCAACAGTGCTATCTATTTTTTTCAACATATTGTGCTATTTGTGTGAGTGAAGAAAAATGTGGGAGATTACTTTGTGTATATTCTTTTATATCAAATTTTTTACATATTTTTAAAACAGAACACATACCACAAAATTGTTTATTCAAATCTAGTGTTTCTTCTATCTTATCATTTATAAACCACGTACTTGTAACATCATATTCTATAAATATTTTTTTCAAAATATTTTTTTTTGATTTTTTATCAAAATATAAATGCTTAAAATATTTATCAATACCTAAATCTTTTATTTTTAATTTTTGAAAATCTGAATTACCCAGACTTAAAAGTATCATTGGTTCATTAAATGATTTTATTTTTTCAAGAAACAAAAGTGTATCTGGAAATAAAAAATCTTGCATAGTACTAGTACTTTTTCCTTGTAAAATATTAAGTACTTCTTCTTTATCATACCCTATCTTTGAAAGACTGTCTGCATGACGTTCATTTGAATAAACAAAAAATCCATCTGAATCATTTCGTGCTTCAATATACGTCTCCTGAAATTCTTTTTTTGATACGCCGATATATTTTATAGCATCAAATCGTGATTGCCTAAATGCCTGGCTATCAAAAAGTGTATCATCAAAATCAAGTATAAACATAGTATCCTAATTT
>QIHL01000082.1 GCA_003230965.1 Candidatus Magasanikiibacteriota bacterium
TATGTTTGGTGTGGAAACTGTATACGCTGCGAGTCCTGATGTTCACGTGAGTGATCCTGCTTATCACAGTGAATACATGACGCAAAGTATTCATGATCCAATATCTATTCCAGCTGGTGATTCAAAAAAAGTAACAGTAACATTCAAAAATATTGGAACGGCTACTTGGTACTCAACTGGTCGTCATTTTGTTTCTGCCTACACGATGATTCCACGCTATCATGATTCAATCTTTGCTGGAAATGATTGGATTGCTGCGGATCAGCCAGTCAAAATTGATGGAACAATTGCACCAGGAGAAATTGGTACTGTGACGATTGATCTGCATGCACCAAATAAGCCAGGCGAGTATCAAGAAGATTTTTATCTTGCATCAGAAATGCACACATGGATGCGTGGTGGATATTTTTATTTCAAAATACATGTTACTAATCCACGTCCTGCAGTTTCCTCTTTCGCCAGTTCATTGTCCACGACGACAGTGGATGCAACAACTGCCATCGCGAAACCATTTGACGCGCGTATAATTTCGCAAAGTATGACGCATATATCAGCAGTTGGTGGTGCACGTATTCCGTTGATTTTGGATATACAAAACGGTGGAAGTATGACGTGGTCATCGTATGCGATTATCGCACAAGCACCTGTACGTATTACAAATAACAATACAACAGGGATTTCTTTTGGTGACACGAGTTGGGTAAGTCAATCTGTTGTAGTAGATTCACAACAGATTGTTGCTCCAAATAAGATACTTAAAAAAACAGTAATTTTTCGTGCACCATCTAAGGCTGGTACCTATAAGGCAACCTTTTATATACAAGTTGCTGGACAGGTATTTCCGAGTGCGGTTGCTTCTGTAACTATTGATGTAACATCAAATGCTCTTGCAGTTTATCGTGCACCAGTTCTTTCAAAAGATTCTTTACCAGTTCTTGCACTCCAGTCAGTTCGGCTTGCGTCAGAGCCTTATATTAGTGTTGGACTGTGGGAAGATCCAAAAGAATCTGTTCTTTTTCGTTCCATGGATGATGTGTATCTTGTTTTTGCTGGCACGCAACAAATGGGGCAAGTTCCTATCGCAAGTTTGGCTACTCTTACAAAAAAAGGTGAGTCGTATATTTTTTCTAGCTCAGGTCTAGATTTTACTACAAATAAATATATAAGATTACAGCCAAAGGATAATCCACATGCTATATTTACCATCACTAATTTGGATCGTCATATCAGCTGGAAGGGGTCAACTAATTTTAATGAGTATCATGGTGCGGTAGAGTATCGCAGTAGTATCAATGGTGCACACAGTTTTATAATCAATGATTTATTGTTGAGTGATTATGTAAAAGGTGTTGCAGAAAATGATAATAATGCACCAATAGAATATCTAAAAGCGCAAATGGTTGTAGAACGAACCTATGCGTATTATATTGCAAAAGATACTAATAAACATACTGATGACCATTTTGATGTATCTGCAGGAACGGCGGATCAGTTGTATCTTGGTGTATTGAGCGAACAAGTAATGCCTAATTTTGTATCTGCAGTACAAGCAACACGTGGATATATGGTTACGTATGATACGGACAATAATCCAGCAACAGCAAATGCAGTAGTTATTACACCATACTTTGGGCATTCAGATGGGCATACTAGATCATGGTCACAGGTTTGGGGTGGATCTGCAAAGCCATGGCTCGTGTCTGTACCAGCACAATATGATCAAGGGCTCTCATTATATGGTCATGGTGTTGGTATGAGTCAGAACGATGCCATGGAACGCGCAAAAAAAGAAGGATTAAATTGGAAGCAATTATTGACTTATTACTATCGTGGAACAAGTGTGGAAAAGATGTATTATTAACGAGAATTTAATAAGATTTTTATATATAATCTGTAGCAGTTTTTAATAATTAGGCAAGAAAGTATAATTTTATTCTTTTTTTATTCTTCCACTTTTTCTTTTTCACCTTTTGTTCCTTCCTCTTCGTCAGGTGCTTCACCCTTCTTTATTACTTCCCATATTGCTTTTTCAATTTTGTCCATAGTCTTTGGATTTTCTCTGAGATAAGCTTTTGCTTTTTCACGACCAACTGCAAGTTTTTCTTCTCCAAAACTATAACTCGCACCAGATTTATTTACAATTTTGTGTTCTACACCTGTATCAAGTAAATTGCCAGCTACAGAGATACCCTCGTTATACATAATATCAAATTCAGTAGTACGAAATGGAGCGGCAACTTTATTTTTTACTATTTTTACTTTTACACGGTTTCCAATTACTTTATCATTTTGTTTAATCTGTGCGCTACGGCGGACTTCAATACGAACAGATGAATAAAATTTTAATGCCATACCTCCAGTAGTTGTTTCTGGATTGCCAAAAAATACACCAATTTTTTGTCTTGTTTGATTTATAAAAATGACCACGGTTCTGGACTTACTGACGACGCCTGTGAGTTTTCGCAATGCTTGGCTCATCAGACGAGCTTGAAGTCCCATGTGTGAGTCTCCCATGTTACCTTCAATTTCTGCTTTTGGAACCAATGCTGCGACTGAATCCACAACAACAACATCAACTGCATTTGAACGAACTAATGTTTCCAAAATTTCTAGTGCTTGTTCTCCAGTATCTGGTTGAGAGATTAGTAAGTCATTCACTTTTACTCCAATTTTTTTTGCATATTCTGGATCAAGGGCATGTTCTGCATCTATGAATGCAGCAATGCCTCCTAATTTTTGTACTTCTGCAATGATGTGCTGTGCCAGCGTAGTTTTTCCACTTGATTCTGGTCCAAAAATTTCAGTTACACGTCCGCGTGGTACGCCACCAACGCCAAGTGCTATATCAAGTGAAATTGATCCAGTTTGAACAGTGTCAATTTGCATGATGGTTGCATCACCAAATTTCATGATGGCGTTGCTACCGTATCTTTGTTTAATTTGTTCTATAGCTACGTTTGCAGCTTCAAGTTTACTCTTTTGTTCATCTGTCAGTGTTTTTGACATATATTATACTAGTATGAATAATAAAGGGGACATCTGTTGCCCCCTAGCGCATGTATAATACTGGTTTTAATATACAGTGTCAACTATTGACGCAACGAGAGGGATTGACTCTGTTGCAAGACAATGTGAAGAGTTTTTTTAGTTATTTTACCGTGTTTATTTTGTGCGCTTACTAGAATTGTATTTACTCCAGGTGACAGATCAAGTGATTGTTTAAATTCGCCGTTGTTCTTGTTATGTACAGGCTGACCGTTCACCAAGATTTTAGTTTCCAATGATGCAATTCCTCTTATGGTTATATTTGGTTTATTGGTAATATAGTTTGATGATGGGTTCAGAATAGTTAATTGTGGTGGTTCAATTATGTGATAAACTTGTAAACCTAGGTAGCCACCTATCGCAAGGACGATACCTATTGCAACCATGTATTTAATAAGTGATGGCAGGTTGTTAAAACGTGGTTGTTTTATTTGTTTTTTTGGCAGACAAAGAGACACATGTTCTGAAACATTTTCTTCAATAACATACTGACGGATATATTGGGTTGAGTTTATGTCCAGTGCTTCCAGATATGATCGGATAAAATTTTTTCTATAGATTGGTGCTTCAGGCAATGCATCATAATCACAATTTTCCAGTGCATCAATATAGTGTTTATCTATCTTTGTTTTTTTAGCCATTTGTGCAATACTCATGCCGTATGCCAATCGCGCATCTCGTAAGCGCAAGCAGACACGTTTTTTTTCTGATAGAGTTTTTTTTTGAAACGCATTCATACTATTTTATTCATCTTCATTATTTTTTTGGTCGTCATCTTCAAACTCATCATCGCTCTCTTCTTCATTTTCGTTTTCTTTTATTTCTGTATTTTCATCATTGTCATACGCATTCAATTCACCGCCTGCGTCCATACTATCATATCCATTAGATTCTGTCACTAAGATTTCTCTGGGTTTGGCACCGTCAGATGGTCCTATAATACCAGCTTCTTCTAGTTCATCAAGGATACGTGCAGCGCGTGCATATCCAACTTTTAATTTGCGTTGCAAAAATGATGCGCTTGCTCTACCCGCATCAAGAATTGTTTGCTTTGCTTCTTCAAATAGAGGATCTTGGTCATCGTTTGATCCGCCAAACATGCTACTAGTTCCTCTATTATTTTGTTTTTCAATTATGGACTCGTCGTATGTTGGTTCTTCGTCGCCACGTAGATAATCAACTACATTTTTCATTTCGTCTTCTGAGATAAATGCACCTTGGACACGTACTGGTTTTGATAGTTCTGCGGTTTGGAAAAGCATGTCTCCTCGTCCAATCAATTTTTCTGCACCAGGTGCATCAATAATAGTACGTGAGTCAATGAGTGAGGCAACCGAGAAAGCAATGCGTCCTGGAATGTTTGCTTTCATTAGACCAGTAATAACATCCACACTTGGGCGTTGTGTTGCAACAATCAAATGAATTCCGACTGCACGCGCCATTTGTGCTAGGCGAATAATTCCGGCTTCCATTTCGTTTCCTGCTGTTGTCATTAAGTCTGCCAATTCATCTATAACAAAGACGATGTGTGGGAGTTTCGTGTGAGTATGTTTGTTGTTGTATGATGTAATATCACGGCTGTCAACTTGTGAGAGCATTTCAAAACGTCGTTCCATTTCTCTGATTATCCATTTGAGTGCATTGACAGTTTTATTTGTGTTGGTAATCACTGGAGTTAAGAGATGTGGAATGCCATTATAAAGTGTTAACTCTACACGTTTGGGGTCTACCATAATCATGCGTAATGTTTCTGCTGTGTTTTGATAGAGCAGACTCATAATAATCGTATTCACACAGACAGTTTTTCCTGATCCAGTTGCACCAGCAATTAGCAGGTGTGGCATGCGTGGAAGATCTGCAAACCAGATTTTTCCAGCAACATCTTTTCCAAGTGCCATCATCATATTGTGTGGACGTGTTCTAAATTCTTTGCTTTCAATCAATTCTCTGAATGTAACCATTGCAGTTTTTTCATTTGGTACTTCAATGCCAACAAGTGATTGTCCTGGAATTGGTGCTTCAATACGAATAGGATGTGCTGCAAGCGCTAGTGCCAGATCATTGGAAAGTGACGTAATGCGTGTGAGTTTGATACCTTTCGCTGGTTTTAATGAGTATTGCGTTACAGTCGGACCTACACGAACTTTACCCATGTCTACATCAATACCAAATTCTCTGAGTGTATCATGAATTATTGCACCGTTTAATTTAATGTCGCCACTCGTTGGTTTGTCTTTTTTACTTCTTAATAAGTTGAGTGGTGGCAAATCTTTAATAATGACATTTTGTGCCCATGCTGGTGTTTCTACTGAATATCTTTTGTCATTTTTTTGTAATTTCTTTTTTGATTTTTTTATGTGTTGTAGTTCTTCCTCTTCAGTTTCTTCATCATCATATTCATCTTCATTTTCTGTCGCATGTTGTTTTACACGTTTTTTTATAAATTTTCGTTTCTTTTCTTCATCGTCTTCTTCATTATTATTATCATCATCATCATATTCATCTTCTTCTTCAGAGTATTCGTCGCTCGCACGAATGCTTTGAGAATCACGAACAAACAGTACACGGATAACTACCTGTAATACTCGTCCAAATCCACTCATTTTTGACATTAATTTTTTGTTAAACAATATAAAATGCGTGATGCTGGTATTGAAAATAAGAATAATAGATACAAGTGTCAATCCGATTAAAAGAACCCAGCTGGCAATCAATCCCATGTAAGTGCGAAGTGGCCATGCGAGCATGCCAAAAATACCACCGCCATGACCAATGAGTGCTTCGTTCCACATGTCTGCTGGCAAAAATTGTAAATGTAAAATGCTTGATAGCGACAAAAAGAAAATAATTGTACCAATTATGTGTGTGGAACGGTAATTATATCCAATATCTTTGACCAAGAACCATGCCAAGATAGCGAGAATTACAGGAGTTGCATAACGAATTGACCCAAACAGAAAACTCAAGATCCAGTTATTCAAAATTATGCCTATTGTTCCTGCACGATTAAAGAAACTCAAAGTTATAATCACTGCAAGTACGAGTAACAGAATAGCAAGAATCCCGCGTGAGAGTGTAGGATCAAAATTATTTGTTTGTCGTCGTCTAAAAGAGGTATTTTTTTTCACCATAATAAAAAAAGTATAGCATAGTTTTCGTGGTGGTGGAAGAATTGTCTGCTGACTTTGAAGATTTTTGGTGTTTAGAAAAATACTATTTTGGTAAAGTAATGTTCTGTGTAATGTTTTTTATTCTCGTGTTTTTATGATTTCGGTGGATAACTTATGCTCATCAAATTTTTTATTAGTTTGTCTTTTTTTATTTTTTAGTCAACAAAGCAAAAAAAGTTAGTTTCTTGACAAAAATTCATCCACATGCTCAAAGTTGACAAGTCATTTTTTTTACTGTATGCTTATTGGCACATGATTCTGTAAAAAGTGCAGAATAAAGCAAAAAAGAGAATGTTTGTGAGAGTTGTTAGATTTTTTTACACTTCTCACGAGCATTTTCAAATCACAATCGCACGCTAGGGCAACTTCTTTGTCACATGTCTGAATTGACTCCCCATCCAACTGGATACGTCCATAGGATGGTTGAGGTGCATTTTCCTTCGTGCTGGTACGTATTCATTTCGTGATATGAATACATATGAGCAGTACCATGCACACAAAATATCAAACAATGTAATGAGCTTGAAAGATACGAATGAACACATTCGTAGTTTTTTGTTTTAGCAATTCACTATATTACAAATATATTTATTCATTGCTTGTACTTATGCCGATATACAAACGCCAATGGAATGCGGAAAAGGAACGAAAGTTTTTTTCCAATTTTAGAGATGCCATGCCTGTGCCCGATTTAATTGAAGCACAAAAAAAATCATACGCATGGTTTTTTTCTGATGGAGTCAAAGAACTCTTTGACGAAATTTCTCCTGTGACCGATTTTACTGGTCGCGACCTTGAGATTTATTTTGAGGATTACTATATTGATGAACCAAAATTTGATGAACGCACATGTCGTGAAAAGAATATCACATTTGAGGCACCAATTCGTGTGAACGTCCATCTTATAAATAAACGTTCAGGTAAAGAACAAAAACAAGAAATTTATCTGGGTGATATTCCAGTGATGACTGATCGTGGAACTTTTGTAGTGAATGGGATTGAACGTGTTGTGGTTTCCCAGCTTATTCGTAGTCCTGGTGCATTTTTTTCTGCACAACTTATTCGTGGACGCCGTTTTTATGGTGCAAAAATAATTCCGAATCGTGGTGCTTGGATTGAAATTGAAACTGATCAAAATAATGTACTCTGGGTGAAAGTGGATCGTAAGAGAAAAGTGGCAGCAACATCACTTTTGCGTGCATTTGGTTATACAAATGACGAAGAAATTGAAAAACTTTTCAAAGATGTAAACACGCATCCAAATATTGATTATGTTGAAGCGACATTAAAGAAAGATATTGCAAGTAATGAAGAAGAAGGATTGGTAGAAGTCTATAAACGTATTCGTCCTGGTGATCTTGCAACACCAGACAATGCTCGCAGTCTTATTCATGCTATGTTTTTCAATTTTGATCGGTATGATTTAGGGCGTGTTGGTGTGTACAAGTTCAATATTAAATTTGATTTGAATCTCGCTAACAAACAATTTGATGACAGAGAAGAGCGTGTACTTTCTCCTGAAAAATTGTTACTTGTGCTGAAAGAAGTGATTCGTCTAAATGTGACACAAGAAGAACCAGATGATATTGATCATCTTGGCAATCGTCGTGTTCGCGCAGTTGGTGAATTAGTACAGAATCGTTTTCGTGTCGGGCTTGCTCGTATGGAACGTATTGTAAAAGATAGAATGAGTACCTATGATCTGGATACTTTGTCACCAAACAAATTGATCAATGCACGACCAGTGATTGGGGCAGTACGTGAATTTTTTATGAGTTCACAGTTGTCACAGTTTATGGATCAGATTAACCCAGTTGCTGAATTGGAACACAAACGTCGTATTTCTGCACTTGGTCCTGGAGGGCTTTCTCGTGATCGTGCTGGATTTGAAGTTCGTGATGTACATACTACTCACTATGGTCGTATTTGTCCTATTGCTACACCAGAAGGACCAAACATCGGGCTGGTCGGTCACTTATCTACGTTTGCAAAGATAAACTCGTTTGGCTTTTTGGAAACACCATATCGTAAAATTGTGCATGACGTACCAAATAAAGCTAAATTTATTGAAGGTGAATTTGCACGAGAAGATATTAAAAAAATTGTAAAAAAGGGAGAAAAAATTTCCGCTACGCAAGCTAAAGCATTGGAAAAAGAAAAAGATTTAAGCACCATTCCAGTTATGCCACGCGTAACGAGTGAAATTGTATATCTAAACTCTTTTCAAGAAGAACGTATAGTTACTGCAAGTGCAACAACTGAAACTAATGAGCATGGTATTTTGATAGGGAATCGTGTTTCTGCACGTGTCCACGGACATCCAGAAACTATTGAAATCTATAAAGTAGATTATTTAGATGTTGCATCAAATCAGATTTTGAGTGTTGCGACGAGTCTTATTCCATTTCTTGAACATGACGATGCAACGCGTGCTTTGATGGGAACGAACATGCAACGCCAAGCCGTACCATGTATCACTCCAGATGCTCCGTATGTTGGAACTGGTATTGAGCGCGCTGCTGCAGTGAATAGTGGTCATGTCTATTTGGCAAAAGATGATGGAGAGATTACTGCTGTTGATGGTAATAGCATTCAATTAACAACAAAAAAAGGAAAAGTTATTGAGTATAAATTGCAAAAGTTTGTTCGTTCCAATGCATCTAGTTGTATCAATCAACGTCCAACTGTTGTACTTGGACAGAAAGTAAAGAAAGATGATTTATTATGTGATGGACCTAGCATTGATAATGGAGAGGTTGCACTTGGACAAAATGTACTAGTCGCCTACATGATGTGGGACGGATTCAATTACGAAGATGCAATTGTTATTTCAGAACGATTAGTGCGTAATGATCGCTACACATCAGTGCATATTAAAAATTTTCAGAATGATGTACGTGAAACTAAACTAGGACCTGAAGTGGTTACAAGTGATATTCCAAATGTCAGTGAAGAAAAATTGAAAAACTTGGATTCTGAAGGCATTGTCCGTGTTGGTGCAGAAGTTCACTCTAGTGATATCTTGGTTGGAAAGATAACACCAAAAGGTGAGACTGAGTTGACTCCAGAAGAACGATTACTTCGTGCAATTTTTGGAGAAAAAGCGCGCGACGTGCGTGATTCATCTTTGTATCTTTCTCAAGGAGATCATGGAAAAGTAACTGACGTGAAAATATTTACTGCTGATGAAGGAGATAAATTGCAACCTGGCGTAATTAAGCAAGTGCAAGTTACAGTATTCAAGTCGGTGATAAGATGTCTGGACGTCATGGAAATAAAGGGGTTATTTCTCGTGTAGTTCCTGTTGAAGACATGCCATTTTTAGAAGACGGTACTCCTATAGATATTATTTTGTCTCCGCTTGGTGTTGTATCTCGTATGAATTTGGGGCAGTTGCTTGAAACGCATTTAGGGCTTGCTGCGAATGCTCTTGGTTATCGTGCTGCAACTCCAGTATTGAATGGTATTACAGAAAAACAAATTCGTGCTGAATTAGAAAAAGCTGGTATGCCAGTTGACGGACAGTTACAACTATTTGATGGACGTACAGGTGAACCGTTTGATAATAAGATAACAGTTGGGTACAACTACATGTTGAAACTGAACCACATGGTAGAAGATAAGATCCACCAACGTTCCATTGGTCCATACAGCTTAATCACCCAACAGCCACTCGGTGGTAAGGCACAATTCGGCGGGCAACGTTTTGGAGAAATGGAAGTCTGGGCGTTGGAGGCCTATGGTGCAGCACACACTTTGCAAGAGATATTGACTATCAAATCTGATGATGTGCCTGGACGATCAAAAGCATACGAATCTATTATTAAAGGACAGCCGATTACCCGTGTTAATTTGCCAGAATCTTTTAACGTATTGGTTCGTGAACTGAAGGGGTTGGTTTTGGATGTAAAATTACTTTCAAAGGTTGGCGATTCATATATTCCAACAGATGAAATTCGTGATGCAAAAAAGGACGCTGAGTCTGCTGAATCGGAAGATGATGAGGGAACACGCTAAGCTACATTGAACATTTAACCTTATCAACTTCTAAATATATTCTATGTCTACAACACGAGATACACTTCACTCCATGACTTTTGACGCACTGTCCTTAAAACTTGCATCTCCAGAGATTGTCCGTGATTGGTCGTACGGTGAAGTTACTAAACCAGAAACTATTAACTACCGTACTCAAAAGCCAGAGAAAGGCGGTTTGTTTGCCGAAGAAATTTTTGGTCCAACAAAAGATTGGGAATGTTATTGTGGTAAATACAAGAAGATTAGATACAAAGGAATTGTTTGTGATAAGTGTGGCGTAGAAGTTACCAATTCACTCGTACGTCGTAAACGAATGGGGCACATAGAATTGTCCAGCCCTGTAACACATATTTGGTTTCTTCGTTCTATTCCATCAAAGATTGGATTGGTCCTTGATTTATCTATTCAGAATTTGGAAAAAGTTATTTACTTTGCATCTTTTATAATTACGAAAATTGATGAAAATGCAAATAAAGAAACTCAGGATTCTTTGAAAAAAGAATACAAGAATAAAAAGAAACAGCTTGAGCAAGAATACGAAATAAAATTGAAAGATGCACAAGATAAAAAACAAGGTAAAGACGTTACAGAAGCAATTGCTGAAGATCATAACCGCAAATTAGAATCACTTGATGAAGATATGGCAGCAGCTGAATCTGAAATTAAGGATTTGAGAATGCTCAACATTATTTCTGAGCATCGTTATCAAGAATTGTCTTTACGTTATGGGCACATGTTTGAAGCATCAATAGGTGCTGAAGCAATTTATCATTTATTAAAAAATTTGAATTTGAAAAAGACGATTGAAAATTTGACAGCGGAAATTGAAAAGAGCAAGGGCGCAAAGCGTGATAGATTAGTTCGTCGCGTAAAGCTATTAAAGAGTCTATACAAAAATGGCATTCAACCAGAGTGGATGGTACTTACGGTTATACCAGTAATTCCGCCAGATTTACGTCCAATGGTGGTGCTAGACGGTGGTCGTTTTGCAACAAGCGATTTGAATGATCTGTATCGCCGTGTTATCAATCGCAACAATCGTTTACGTCGCTTGCTTGATTTGAATGCGCCAGAAGTTATCTGTCGTAACGAACGACGTATGCTCCAAGAAGCAGTAGACGCATTGATTGATAATAGTTCACGTTCCTCAAAAACTGTTACAGCATCAACTGGACAAAAACGACAACTGCGTTCACTTGCTGATATCTTGAAAGGAAAGCAGGGACGTTTTCGTCAGAACTTGCTCGGGAAACGTGTTGATTATTCAGGACGTTCAGTGATTGTAGTTGGACCGCACTTGAGTATTGATCAATGTGGATTGCCAAAGCGTATGGCATTGGAACTTTTCAAGCCATTCGTTATGGCAGAATTGATTAAACGAGAACTTGCGCACAATGTTCGTAGCGCCAGTCGTTACATTGAAACGAATGCACCAGAAGTTTGGGATATTCTTGAAGAAATTACAAAAGGAAGTCGTGTACTTCTCAATCGTGCACCAACCTTGCACCGTTTAGGTATTCAAGCATTTCGTCCACAGCTCGTAGAAGGAAAAGCTATTCACTTGCATCCGTTGGTTTGTCCTGCATTCAATGCTGATTTTGATGGAGATCAAATGGCGGTTCATGTACCATTGACTGATGAAGCAAAATGGGAAGCAGAAAATATTATGGCGAGTGAAAAGAATTTGCTCAAACCAGCAACTGGTCAGCCGATTGCTACGCCACAGCAGGATATTACTTTAGGATCATATTATTTGACTCGGTACGAAAGTACAGATACTGGAGATGTAAAGAAATACTTTGGAGATATAACTGAAGCAAAATATGCGTACAAAGTTAATAACATCAATTTACAAGAACGTATTATTGTTCGCTTTTCTGAAGAGTCTATGAATAAGTTTGAAGAGGGTACGTCGCACTTAGTAAAAACTTCCATCGGGCGTATTCTTTTCAACGAAATTCTTCCTAACAAGATTCCATACTATAATGAATCAATAACCAAGAAACATTTAAGCCTCATTATTCGTCAACTATTGGAATTTTATGGACAGGAGCGTACTGCTCAAACATTGGATGATTTGAAAAATCTTGGATTTAAATATGTTACAAAATCTGGATATTCACTTTGTATGTCTGACTTTGAAAATATTGAAGAAAAAGCAGAAATTTTGGAAGACGGATATACGCAAGTTGATGAGGTACGTGATCAATACAATGAAGGGTTGTTGACTGATTCTGAACGCCACAGTAAAGTGTTGGAAATTTGGACTGGTGTGAAAGAAAAAGTCGTGTCTTTCAACAAAGATGCATTGAATAAAGACGGTTCGGTCTTTGCTATGATTGATTCTGGTGCTCGTGGTAGTTGGGGGCAACTTGGTCAGGTCATTGGGATGAAAGGGTTAGTTGTCTCTCCAGGTGGAGATATTATTGAATTGCCAGTAACTGGAAATTTCAAAGAAGGATTTGATGTTCTTGAGTTTTTTATCTCTTCGCATGGTACACGTAAAGGATTGAGTGACACTGCACTTCGTACTGCAAACGCTGGATACCTAACTCGTCGTCTAGTAGATGTTGCTCAAGATGTCGTTGTAACGCATGATGATTGTGGAGACACTGATGGTGAAATTTTTACTATAAAAGAATCTGAAGAAATTGGAGAAAAATTGTATGAACGTGTGCTTGGTCGTTTTACATTGAGAGATGTCAAAGAAGGCAATAAGGTAATTGTGAAGTCTGGTGAACCAATCACAGAAGAAGCTGCCCGTATTATCAAAGAGAAACAAATTGATAATATCCACGTGCGTAGTGTATTGCAATGTGAATTGACTAAAGGTATTTGTGTAAAATGTTATGGGTTTGACTTGGGTAATGGACGACCTATAAAGAAAGGTATTGCCGCAGGTATTATTGCAGCACAATCAATTGGTGAACCTGGTACTCAGTTGACGATGCGTACTTTCCATTTGGGAGGTGTTGCTGGTGGAGATATTACTCAAGGTCTTCCGCGTGTTGAAGAATTGTTTGAAGCACGCAATCCAAAACATAAAGCAGTTTTATCTGAAGTGGAAGGAACGATTGAAATTGAAGATGCCGATGGAAAGATTATCACTAGCCCGACTGGTCGTAAAGTTTTTGAAGGTCGTCGTGGGCAAAAGATTATACGTGTATACTTTGAAGGTGTAGATGAAATGACTGAAAAAGTTCGCAAAGTTGATGAAGTCAAAGTTGTAGACGGACAAAAAGTAAAAAAAGGTGATGTCTTGATTGTTCGTGGAAGCTCTGGTGAAGAAGTACAAGCCGAATACACTGGTACCGTCATGGTGGACAAAAAATCAATTGTACTTTCCTATACTGGCAAGCACACTCGTGAGTATATTGTTCCAATAGGCTACAAACTGTGGGTCAAAGATGGAGATGAGATTAAAAAAGGTGCACAGTTGACTGAAGGAAGTATTGAACTCAAAGAATTATTTGAATTGCGTGGTCGCGATGCAGTCCAGCGTTACATTCTCTCGGAGATACAAGAAATTTATGCATCACAAGGTCAGCGCTTGAACGATAAACACGTAGAGCTTATCATTCGTCAAATGTTTTCTCGCGTGTATGTAGAAGATCCTGGTGATACTGATTTGCTTCCTGGTGAAATTGTAGAAAAAGAACAGTTGCGTGTGGCAAATGATCTAGCAAAGAAAGAAAAAAAGACAGAGGCAACTGCCAGAGAACTTTTCCTTGGTGTGAGTAAGGTTTCACTTTCTACACAAAGTTTTCTCTCGTCTGCATCTTTCCAAGAAACTGCTCGTGTACTTATCAACGCAGCGATTACAGGAAAGGTTGATTATTTGTCTGGTCTGAAGGAAAATGTGATTATCGGTCGCTTAATTCCAGCTGGTACAGGGTTTGGAACAGACGAGGCTGCTGAAGCAGTTGAAGAAATACGCGAAGAGGATCAAGCAGAGGCATATCAATAATCATGATTTAATAGGTGGCAAAAGATTATATTTTCTGCGAAATCTATATATCCATTCAATCAGAAATGCAAAGATAAACAATCCAATAGCAGATAGAAATTGTGTGAGTGTATGAGCCTCTGCGTACCAGAGTAAAGCGATAAGTGCAGTCATGCAAAGAACTGCTCCAATGCCAGAGATCCATCTGTTGCCACTGGTTTCTTTTGCCAATTTTATTGCAGACATATTCACAACAGCAAAGATAAGCAAAAAGCCAGCACTTCCTGCAGTAGATATACTTGCCAGTGGCAAAAAGTTTGCAACGAGAAGGGTTATTGCTGCAGTGATAATCATTCCATCTATGTGTTTGTGCCACAGACGTTTTTCTAATGCTTTGGGCATTTCACCATTTTTTGCAATAGTGTAACTTACACGTGCTGCGCCAAAAAGTGTTGCATTGATTGCAGAGGCAGTGGAGAGAAGTGCAGCAATTGTAATGAGTATAAATCCGTTTTGTCCAAGAAATGGTTTGGCAGCTTCTGCGAGTGCATAGTCGCGTGCACCAAGAATTTGATTGATTGGTAGATTTCCAATAGCTACGATTGCCACAAGTATGTAGAGTAGAATCACGAACAGCACACTTGAATAATATGCACGTGGTAATGTTTTTTTTGGATTACGTGCATTGTGTGCTGTGTTTGCAATCAATTCAAAACCTTCGTATGCGACAAAAATAATCATACCGCCGACGATGAGTGAGAGTGGGCTGGACCATGTTGCTGGTGCTAAACGTGAGACATGGACTAATGATAATCCAGCACCAACAAAAAAGATTAGTATTGTTAGCTTGAACCATACAATCCATTGTTCTGCTTTGCCAACGATGT
The DNA here is from genome assembly GCA_003230965.1 of Candidatus Magasanikiibacteriota bacterium. Lineage (GTDB taxonomy): Bacteria > Patescibacteriota > Patescibacteriia > Magasanikbacterales > UBA922 > SZUA-124. The sequence goes on from QIHL01000082.1 coordinate 15,087, forward strand.
TTGCACTCAAGAAATTTAGCAAAAGCATCAATACAAGAATTCCACTAATGAGCACGTGTTTCCATAATTCTTGTGTACTCGCTGGAAAGAATGTTGCTCCGTAACTACCAAAAGCATACGCATAGAGCGAGAGCATGACGATGTAACTAATCCACAATAAAACATTAAGTGATCCACTGAATAGTCCACTGCCAAACGCTTTTACTAAAAATGTTACAGTACCACCTTCAGATGGATAGCGGACAGACAATTTAGTATAGGAATACGATGTTACAAGCGCGATAATTCCTGCAACAAGAAATGCAATCGGTGTTCCGCCATGTGCGATTTGAACTGCCAGACCAAGTACAGCAAAAATTCCACCACCAACCATGCCACCAATACCTATGGCGACAATTGACCAAAAGCCAAGTAATTTTCGTGAAGTTTTTTTTTGTTTCATAGATATTATTTTGAGTAGCAACTTTTTGTAAGTGTAGTATTGTATAAAACAAAAGTCAATTTTCAAATGAGTTAGACAATTGTTTTTTTTTCTAATTCAGGTAAGATATAGTAAGAAAGAATATATATGGCAAGAGTATTAAAAACAGAGCGAATTCTCGGCATTGATCCAGGCTTTGGTCGTATGGGCTACGGCATTATTGAAGGTGCTAGAGATAAGTGGAAATTGATTGCTGTCGGATGTATTGAAACTGATCCAAAAAAATCACTTTCAGATAGATTATTTTTGATTCATCAGGCGATTGTATTGCTCATAAAAAAGTATTATCCTACTCGTGCGGCAGTAGAAGAATTATTTTTTTCAAAAAATGCAAAAACAGCGATGGATGTGGGGCAGGCGAGGGGAGTAATTTTGCTTACATTGCGTCAGGCAAAAGTGTCATTTAATGAGTTCACACCAAGTGAAATTAAACAAGCAATTGTCGGGTATGGAAAAGCGGAAAAGTCACAAGTGCAGTATATGGTTCAGACTATTTTGAAACTCAAAAAACCTGTGAAGCAAGATGACGCTGCTGATGCGTTGGCAGTTGCGCTAACTCTTGGCAGTGTATCTCATTTTTTTGCCAAATGTGCATAAGTTGTTTGTAATTTAGTCATGAGGAAATATTTTTTGTGCTATACTATGAAGATAGTATTTTTATTTTTTTATATGATACAGGAACAATATATTCAAGGTAAGGGCATAGTACGTATAGGATTTTTATTTAGTTTTATTCTCCTCGCACTTTTTATAGTGTTTGGACAGACACATTTTGTATACGCAGCAGCACAAGCTGCGACTGATGATTCTGCCACTACATTTTTTACCGCCATAGGACGAACAAATAATCTCACAATTGGCTCGGTGCATTATTCCGTGGTGGTTGATACTGCAAATTATTCTCGTGTAACGATTACTTTGGCTGGGGGTACACATACATTTAAGTATACATTATATAGAGGTGTTGAGAAGGACATTGATTTGAATGGAGATGGGAGTAATGATGTTCAAATGTTTTATGATGGGTTTTATAATGGCGGACCAAAATTAGATTTTGTAGATTTACTTGCTAAGCAAGCCACAACGACGACTACGACTACGATTATAAAAACAACAGCATCAAACTGTTCTTTAACTGTCGGGAAAGTATATAAAAGTGCAAACTCGTCTGCTGTCTATTATGTGGATGTTGCTCACAATAGTGATGGGACAATAAATACAAAGATTGCATGTGCAAAACGTCCATTTGATAATTCTCATGTATTTTTTACTTACTTCTCTTCTTGGAATGATGTACAAAAAGTTTCAGCTGATTTACTTGATTCTGTTTCTAATGATGTGCTTGGGTTTATGCCTTGGGGACCGAAATATACACCAGGTAATGGAAGTTTAGTAAAAGCAGTATCTAATCCTCATGTCTATGTTTTGCTTGGTAATAAAAAATATTGGATTAGTTCTGGTGCAGTATTGAATGCACTTCATTATTCTTTTCATTGGATTGAAGATGTGTCGCCAGAGTTGCTTGGGCAATATACAACAGGTACTGCCATGAGCAATATGACGTATCATCCGAATGGAACACTAATTAAATATGCAGGGTCTCCAAAAGTTTATGTTCTAGCACCTGCATCTACAACAACTATACAGACGACTACAACTGATTCGTATGGTCGGCAAGTAAAGAAGTATATTTCTAACAGTGATGTGTTAATTTCTAGAAATGACCGTGCTGATAGAATTATTACTGTTTCTTCCAGCGAAGAATATACTGATGGAGGTGATGTTGGCGTACTTAAAAAAGATGATATTCATGCCAAAGATATTAAAGTAGAGAAAGAAAAAGAACCAGTAAAAGAGAAAGAAAAAGAGTCAGTAAAAGCATCTGTTTTTAAGTTTGTAAAACAATTGTCAGTTGGTGACAGTGGAAAAGTTGTAACAAATTTGCAAAATAAGTTGACCAGACTTGGCATATATTCTGGACCAGTTACTGGATACTTTGGGAAAGAGACAAAGAAAGCAGTAGATGATTTACAAAAAGATCACGGGTTGGAGCGTGTTGGCGTGGTCGGTCCACAAACACGAAAAATTCTTAATGATAATTAAATACATTAGTGCAAGATTTTTATACTATAATTTGTTTTAAGATTAACTTATCCACATGGTGTGTTTATGAGTATTTCATTTCATGGTATACTCTAAAAATATTATCAATGTGACTACTTTTTTTATGGGTACATCAAAGAT
>QIHL01000034.1 GCA_003230965.1 Candidatus Magasanikiibacteriota bacterium
TGTAAATTTATAGAAGATGATTGCGGTGGTAAATGTGGAGGATTTTTCATAAAAATTTTTAATCCATTTATTTTTAATATCTAATAAAATATGATAAACCTCATTCAAACCCATTGAATCACACTGTATGTAAAATACAAAAATACAGTTATGCTTACGCCCAGATACCAAAGTTGCCTACGCCAGATAATACCACGTGGACTCATATCAAAACGGACATACAATTGTATCGTATACCACAACCACGTCGCCAGAAATGCAGAGACAGTGTATCCAAACGGCAATAGACTAATCATCCACAACAATTCAAGCATTACCAAAGCAATCAGAGCGAGCCAAAATAAATATGTTTTTGGTGCCAAAGGTAAATAAACATGCCACACGATGTAACAAGTTGCCGAATAGCCCAGAGCATCAGCTATCAGCCACACCCAACTTGATACATTTGGAAAAAAGAGTATTGCTGCAAAAAAGAAAGTAGAGAGTGCATACATGTTCCACACCCAGATCATCAACGCGATACGACGTACTGGTTTTTCAGTTTGCGTCATCTGTCCTGTATATACACGTGTCGGCATGTCAAGAATACTGGCAGTAATCAATCCATATAGTGCATAGAGGAACCATTTCAATTGTGGCATTTCTGTGATACTCAACAAAAGTACTGAAGCTACAACAGATACTATCAGAGAAACTACTGCTTGCCACTGATAATGGTCACCCTGAATACGAATAGTTGTTTTTTGTATAAAAAGAAGTAGCGCAAGATATACAATGAGTGCAGTAAAAAATACAGTAATGGTAGGAAAAGAAATAATGGTTATCAAAAGTGCAATATGAAGCAACCCGCCAATAATACTCAATGTGTGTAGAATAACTTTACGAAGTTTCATACTCGCTCAACCTGTATGACCTGTCGTTTTTGTCAACAACGACTGAATCAAATTATCCAATTTACCAATCATCTGATTTGGTGCTATATTACTGTGGACAATATGCTCCATTTGTAAAAAAGCAGACAAATGTGATGCGCGCATATTTCTAGGCACAGCAACTGAAAGCATGGTGTGTTCAATAGTCTGGACAAGATTTGTTGGCGTTGGATTGGATAAAGCATCTATCTGTAAACGCAATGCGATAAGTTTATTGTGATAGATTTGCCGAATAGCTGTTGACGTTTGAACTGTGCGTTGTTTTATACCTACTTCACTTGTACTGGCTGTTGACGTTTGAACTGTGTGTTGTTTTACATTTACTTCACTCGTATGTGTGTTACGAAAAAATAAAAAAATCAATAACGCACTTACCACAACAATAAAAATAGTAATAAAACTAAAAACAATAAATGTCCAATGAGATTGTTTTCTTTTTTGCCAAAACATCAGTAAAAAAATACTCAACGCGGTTGCCACAGGAATGACAACTGTGCACAAACTATATTATATTATACATCATACCAACTATAACTACTTTTATCAATCCAGATTGCAAAATAATAAATGACATACACTAGAATTTTTTGCATAATATGGTAAACTAGTAAATATAGTATAACATGATTTACGCAAAAAATAAAAAGGCTAGATTTGAATATGAAATTCTCGAGACAATGGAGGCTGGTTTAGTATTGACAGGACCAGAAGTCAAAGCAATTCGTGCAGGACAGGTCAAGCTCACAAGCGGATTTGTTACTTTTCATGGTGAAATACCATTGCTCACAAACGCACATATTTCAAAATACAAATATGCAACTATCATAGACTATGAAACAGAACGTAGTAGAAAATTATTATTAAAAAAGAAAGAAATCAATTATTTGAAAGGAAAAAGTCAAGAACATGGCTTGACAATCATACCTCTTTCCATCTATACTAAAGGTCGCCATATTAAACTGGAAATCGGTATCGCTCGTGGAAAAAAACTATACGATAAACGTCGTACAATTAAAAAACGAGAAGTTGACCGACAAATACGGCGAGCCCTTAAAGAACAGGGGGGATGACAGGATTCGATAAATGGATCTTGTGTTGCCTTCATATCATGCCGAGGCCGTCTGATCCTCGCAAATCACTCAGTCACTTGACAACTGCAAATATTGTCACGCGAGTGAAGAGCACAATTGCACGCGCATTTGCTGTTCCGACATTCGCTCCTGTTGTTGCCTAAAAGGCCGACAACCATCGCCTCCGAGATACTCAATATCGGTCAGGTGGTGTCAACTTATTGAGTGTAGACGGCTCATGTTTCCTGACATTGCCCGTTGAAAGTTTTTCAGGATTAGTTTGTTGCCTTTTGTTACTTTCCAAGCATCAAATGAAATACCAAAGTGACTTTGCATGGACAATATGGTCGTGGCCCCATTTACACCCGGGTTCAATTCCCGGCATCTCCACAAAATTATACACAGTCTATACTATGAGAAGATCACGAAAAAAACGTCCACAAAAACCACTTATACCTCACTTTGCAGTCAATCAAAGTATTAAGGCGGATAAATTACGCGTGCTTGATGATGTTGGAGAAAATATTGGTGTTCTGTCACGCGAAGATGCGCTAAAACTTGCTGAAGAACGTGAACTTGATTTGGTTGAAATTAACCCAAAAGCTGATCCACCTGTAGCCAAACTAGTTGAATTTACAAACTTCAAATATCAAAAAGAAAAAGAAGCAAAAAAACAAAAACTCAATAGCCATGTGAGCGAAACTAAAGGTATACGCCTTACTATGTCTATTGGACAACATGACCTAGAAATTCGTCAGATACAAGCAGAAAAATTTCTAAATAGGGGTGATAAGGTAAAAATTGAAATGATATTACGTGGACGCGAAAAAGGGAAGGTACCACTTGGTATTCAATTAGCTAATAAATTCATTACCATGATTAGCGAAACTACGAACGTCAAAATTGAACAAGAAACAAGTTATCAAGGCGGAAAAGTTACAGCTATTATTACTAAAAAATAATTATTTATAATACACAAGTGAAGGTCTTGACGTTTTACCAAATATCAGGTATACTCTAGGTCACTTGAATAGATTCCTTATGCCAAAAATGAAAACCAAGAAAGCTATTGCCAAACGTTTTCGTGTCAAGAAGAGTAAAAAAGGTACGAAAGTAATCAAACGCTCAGAAGGTCAAGATCACTTTAATGCTCGTCAGACAGGAAAAACTAAACGCAATAAGCGTTCAGATAGCAAAATGACTAATAGCAAAATAAAACAGACTATTATTCGAGCTATCAAACCAAGTCTCTAATCCATTACTATCTAGTTATCTTATTATATGCCACGAGTGAAACGAGGCGTTGGTCATGCCAAAAAACGCCGTAGCCTCATGAAACGGGTCAAGGGATTCCGCGGAAGCCTGAAGAACCATCAAAAAATTTCAAAGACCGCAGATACCCATGCTGGTATGCATGCCTATCGTGATCGCAAAATAAAAAAACGTACTATGCGACAACTTTGGCAAATTCGCATCAATGCAGCAGTCCGTCCACTTGGTCTTTCTTACAGCGTCTTTACTGGTGCAATGAAGCATAAAGAGGTTGGATTGAACCGTAAAGTCTTGTCTGAAATTGCCATGAAAAAACCAAAAATATTTGAAGATATTGTAAGCTTTGTTAAGTAAATTCATTCTGTAGTACTTAACAAGAACAGCTGGGCATACTACAATCAAATACTCAAGAGATCCGCCATGTGTTTGGCGAAGGTGGAGTGCCCCCTCCTTCACTCCTATACCGACGCCGAACACATGATGGATCTTTTTGTTTCTTGTAAACAATAATTGACATTCAAAAGTAACTATAGTATTATAGTTGCGCTCACAAAACTTTTTAAGTAAGTATCAATACTATGGGTAAACGAAAAAAATATTTTGGCATTGAACAAAAAAAACGCGTAGTTGCACGTAAAAAGCGAAGTGTAGCGTCACTCAAGCGTGAAAAAAAAGGCCCAAGTGAAGGAGCAAAACTTCATGCAAAAATGACTGGAACAAAAGTATAACGTAATAATAATACTTATTACGATCTTGGACCGGTAGTTCAACTGGTTAGAGCACCGCCCTGTCACGGCGGAAGTTGCGGGTTCGACTCCCGTCCGGTCCGCAAAATGAAAAGAGCCTACTGGTTCTTTTTTTGTATTTTCTACACTAACAAAACTTTTGTAACCCGATGACTAACTTGTTGCAATACCCACCCAATACCTACGAACAATACAATATACATACTTAACGCTAGCCAAGCTGGCATAAAACGAAAAAATATATCATACCGATACATCAGTGGCCAGTGAAACAAATAGATTTCATACGAATAAACTCCAATAAACTCAAATAAAGATATACGAAATGGTTGAATAAGAATAAATATAATCAATGCACACAAAATAATAGTACTCGTGAGCATTTCCATCCACATACCGTGTCCAATTCCAGAATGAATACCAAAGTAGACCACAATAAAAGCAGAAATAACTAGACAAACCCAACGCAAAATGTACTCTAGTATCTTATGTTTTTGCATATATACATGAATCTTTATCCACTGACTGGATACACGATGAGCATTTAATACTACTCCAGCTACTGCCACGCCCAGAGGAAAAGCCATTATATGCACTCCATACAAATATATTACGCCTTGAAAAAACGCAGGAGAAAAATATACCAAAAGATAACCAAGTATAAATAAAATTACTGCAGATACAAAAGGATATTTTTTCCAAAAAACAAATGGAAAAACGATATAGTACATTAAAATGAAAGTGATAAACCACAACGGCGAATCAATGTTTGTATATAAATCCGCATGTTGAAAAATACCAAGAAAACTGCTAATAGCTTCCCACAGTGGATACAGACGATGCAACAAAAGTGCGTCGGCAGACAACAATACAATCAGTGCAATCCATAATGGGATATACAGCCTGATCATGCGACGCAGATAAAATGCAATAGGGTTCAACCGATGCTTTGCCTGCGACAATGCAAGACCATAACCTGAGACAAACAAAAATAAATCAACACCAATACCTGCAAAAATTGATAACGGGAAAAGAAATCGTGTATCAGTAGAAAGATAATAGCCAATGTGTGCAAAAATGACGAAAAGAATAGCTAAACCTTTTAATTCATTTGTACGCGAGATTGGAAAAAAATTATAATCTTTCCGTTTTCGTATTGAAATTAAAATACCAATTATCAGCAGAATAGAAAAAATAACTGTCTGTGTAACAGGATTATTTACGGAAATTGTCATAGAGAAATTGAGCCCAAAGCTGATAGCCTGCAACGTTTGGATGAAATGAATCACGAGAATAATACTTAGGATTGCTATTCAATGCTGTAAAATTTTCTGTATATAGATCTACAACTGTTACTAAATAACGGTGCAATACTGATTGAATTGCACTATTATAACGCTTGGTTTGCCAATGGTAATACCAAAAATATGGAGGATAAAAAATACGATGCGTACCTATAAATGGAATTGTTGTTACGAGAATCCGTGCATGTGTTTTTTCTGTAAGTGTTTGTAAAATGATATTGAGATGAGCCACAACAATTTTAGTTGACACAAAGCTATGAATATCATTCACGCCAATCACCAGTGTTACAACATCAGGATTTGCCATAACTGCTTGAGAAAGCTCATCATCAATAACTGTTTGTGTCGTACCACCAGGAATACCAAGATTAACTAAATTGACTGATTGTTTTTTTTCTTTAGATAATTTTTCTGCAAATAAATACGGAAATGAATCTTGTTTACGATTAACACCAATACCAGCAGTGAGGCTATCCCCCATCGCAACATACGTAATTGGAGTTCCGCTTGCTGTATCAAAAGAAATGAGTACAGGCTGTGATGTAAATAAATCATGAAAGCCACCAGCACCAATTGTGCTATAAATATACGCATAAGCACGATTCAAATATACACCCGCAACAACCAACAAAATAACTATACTAAAAATTGCAATCCAATATTTCATACGTCTTACATAATACTAGAAAATGAACTCTATTTCAATATAAAATAAAAAACACATGCTAAAAACATGTGTGTGTGAGAGCTAAATGGATCGGGAAAGAGGGGTAGATGAAGGTATTGTTGACCTTCACAGCGCATACAAAAGTATGAACTATGCAACTTCCATTGCACCCTCTCTCCCGATCCTGTCACGGAGATCAACCCAACAAGGTTCATCCGAGGAGATATGCGGAAGACTCTTCTGTTGAGCAGACCATCACGTAGCAATATAGGATATTACCACTTGTAGTATTTTTTGTCAAGGTCAGTCCTGTGGATAAGATTGCTTTATCGACGTATGATATTTTTTCTGCTATGATATGCTTATATGAAAAAAAATAAAACCATAGGACTTGCCTTGGGAAGTGGCGGCGTACGTGGACTTGCACACGTCGGTGTTTTAAAAACTTTGATTAAAGCTGGAATCCACATTGATTACCTAGCAGGATGTAGCATCGGCGCATGGGTAGCTGCACACTATGCACTACACCAAGACATTAACTTACTAGAACAATTTACTGTTGACCATCGTAGAGACAAACTAGTGAGTATGCTTGAATTTGGTTTGCACGGTGGATTTATTCAAGGACGAAAAATGGAAGAACTATTCAATAATTGGCTCGGAAAAGAAACATTTGCAGATTTACCAATCCCGCTTTCAGTTGTCGCAACTGATCTGGCAAGTGGAAATGTACTGACTCTACATGATGGACGTATTGTTCCAGCTGTTCATGCGAGTATGGCAATTCCTACTTTTTTTCGTCCGGTTTTAATTCAAGATAAATTACTCGTAGACGGAGGTATTTCTAATCCTGTCCCAGATGACGTTGTACGCACCATGGGGGCAGATATCGTGATTGCAGTAAATCTAGATAATTATCCAGCTGATTCATTCAATAAAAAAAATACGTCTGTTCGCCATGTCATGATGCGCTCACTCAATATTATGCGACATCATTTAGCACGATATTCAATGAATGACGCTGATGTTATCATTGAACCAAATATTCCGTACATTGGTATTATAGGATTGACAAAATATTTTCGCAATGAAGTTGGTGCAAATATTGTACAAAAAGGAATCTATGCTACAGAAGCTGCATTACCAAAGATACAAAAATTATTAAATGCATAAAATTATAAAAAAATTACTTTATTTCTTCTTCTTTTTTTAATATCTCAATTCCCTCTTCCAAACTAATAGTTGGCTTCCAACCAAGCAAGGCTTTTGCTTTTGTAATATCTGCCTGAGTAAACCGCATATCCCCTAGTCTTGAGTCAATGTGAACAGACTCACCACCAATAATTTTTACGATATTATTTACAGAATGTACATTATTATTTCCGATATTGATTGTCTCCCCCTTGCCAACAGTATCTTTTGTCATAGCAAGAATATTTGCGTCTACCACGTCTGATACATGAATATAGTCTCGATAATATTCTCCATCACCACAAATTGTCATTGGTTCTCCACGCTTTTTTTGTTGTAAAAATTTGGCTGTTACAAATGGATAAGCCCCATTAGGATCTGCATAAGGACCATAGACATTAAAATAAATTAAACTAACTGTCTCTAAATTATACAATTCAGAAAATAAACGACAATAATGTTCTCCAATAAATTTATGAAGTGCATACGGCGCAATTGGTTTTTTAATTATAGTATCTTCTTTAAAAGGATATACTTCCTTTGGCTGATCACCATAAGCAGATGAAGAAGAAGAAAATACAACTCTTTTTACTCCATTATTACGAGCAGACAGCAACGTATTAAGTGTACCATTTACATTTACCTCATGAGTTTCTTCTGGATACTCTACTGAATATGATACACGAGGTAATGCCGCCATATGAAATACACCATCAATTCCTTGCATCGCTTTATTCAAATCATCTATATTACGTATATCACCTTCTATATAAGTCGCTCCTGTCTGTATTCTATCTTCTTTTTTACCATCTGAGTAATTATCTAAAACAACTACGTTATGATTTTGAGATAATAATTCTTTTACTAAATTTGTACCGATAAAACCAGCACCGCCAGTAACTAGATATTTAGCCATAAAAAAATAATCTTTATGATTTAACTTTTAAAATTTGTCCACCAACTGGTATAACAGTAAATCCAAAATTTTGCAAATCTAAATATCTATGTTGTAACATCCTGCGTCCATCCATAATCAAAGGTTTATTCTCTACTTCAGTAATTAAAATATCAGCCAAGCCTCTAAATTGTGGCCAATCAGTAGCAATAATAATTACTTCAGCGTCTTTAACTGCTTCAAACTCATGCTGACAATAAATAAATTTCTCACTTTCTGGAAAAATAATTTTAAAATTATCCATAGCTGATGGATCATACACAAAAATTTTATCAACGTGTTTTTGCTGTAAAAATTTACCTATTTCTACACTCGCAGAATTTCTAATATCATTGGTATCACGTTTAAAAGCTGTACCGAGTAAAGCAACTTTTTTATCTTGCCAATTAAAATCAATCTCTTTTTCTGCTCGTTGCAAAAAATTATTTAATTGCCGTTTATTTGCTAAATATACGCCATCAACTAAATCTGAATTAGAGCCAGTACTTTTTAATTGATGAGATAAAGAACGTGCATCCTTAATAAAACAACTACCACCAACATACATACTATCATATAAACCCCAAGAACCAATTCTGGAATCAGAAGCTAAAACTTTACGTAAATTTTCATAATTCAAATCTGAAAAACTTTCACACGTTCGACCAATTACATCAAAACAGACTACTAATTTATTAAATAAAACAAAATTTGCCAACAATTTGCTAGCTGCTGCTTCTTTTGGATTGACCTCTATATATTTTGTAGTGGCAGAATCATAAAATCTTTGATAAATTTTACGTATAATCTCAAAATCTTTTTGCTTCCAAGCACCAACTACAACTCTGTCAGGTCTTAATGAACCTTCTATAGCTTTTCCCTCAACCAAAAACTCTGGATTGGAAACAACACCATAATTTTTTACACCTGCTTTATCCATTATTTCTTGTGTTCTATTTACCATATCAACTGGCACAGTACTTTTGTTTATAATAATTATATATTTTTCTTGTTTACCTTGATTTCTTTCTAATAAAGCTTGAGATAATTTTTCTCCAGCAGAAAAATAATATTCTAAATTACTCTCTCCTGTCTGCCCTATTTCTGGCGTAGGTAAACACAAAAAAATGGCATCACAATTATCTAAAAATTTTTCTACTTCGTTATAATCTATGGTAAATTTAATGCGATCTTTATTGCGAACCAAAATATCGCACAACAAGCAAATGAAAAAACAGGTTCAGCACCCACGCGAGAAG